>CAMLDH010000366.1 GCA_946478765.1 uncultured Oxalobacteraceae bacterium
CGATGCGTGCGCTTGCCACAACAGTGCCCGAGCCACTCAGATAGATGCACACGCGGTCTCCGGCATCGACAACGATACGACCAGGCGTATTTTCCCAAAGCGGCCAGAATCCGCCGTCGATCAATCGCATCGCTGCCGTAAGAGCGTCGATGCGCGCACCGGTTCTGGCGTCGCAATCGCCACTTTTTATCAGAGCGAAATGCATCGTCCCGGTGTCGTCAGCGCGACCAGATTTGGCGCGAGCTTTCTGGCGTGCCGCAGCTTGCTTGGTTAACCCACAGCGTTCGCACGTGCTCGCCTCGCGAAATAGGTGCCCCTTGAAAAGGCGGCCAATTGCGCCCGAGGCTCCAGGATCACACCACGCCCGGCTGCTTGGGGATGGGACAGCTTTGCCCTTAGTTTCAGTCAGCATCGTGATTTTCCTACTCATTTAGAGCAATCGTTGCTCGGATCTACCGCGTTGCAATAATCCATCCAAGTGACACTTTTGATGTCACTGGTGTCCTTGCCGGGGAAGTCGCGGTCCTCTTACCGAACTTCGCCAGCGATCAGGCGCGCACTGAGCGATTGCGCTACTGCCAGGTAGCGATGCCGGAAGCCGTGCAACTCAGCGTCGCTACGCTCCAAGGCGCGCATCATCAACTTCAATCTGTAGGCTTCGTAGCTCATGTGGTGTTTTCCTTTATAAGCCAGCGACCTTTAGCGCCGCCTCCAAAACCTTCTTCATGCCGTCCCAGTTCCGCAGGTACGTTTCTTCGTCTACCGACTTTTGAAGGATCTTTGTCTCGACGGCCTTTTTCATCGCCGCATTTAGCATTTCTTGTGTCACTTCCATAGCATCTTTTCCTTTTATGCCCGGCTGATTTTGTAATGCGGGTTGTTGATCTTGGAGTCGGGGATGACGATATCTAAGATGCGGCCTTTATGTTCTTGCGTGGCCGTGTAACCTACGTTGCAGCGCCCGGTAACAGTGCCAATCACACCTCGCCCCAGGTTGTACTTTACTCCGATGTCGAGCGCAGTAATTGTCATGATGTTACCCTTCGATGAGTCAATTAGACATGACCAATTATAGTCCGTAGGTTGATACAGTCAAGCGATTTATGAACCAATCTACGGACTAATTTCGCGCAGCGCTGCCGCCCTGTTCAACACGCCCCACGACCGGATTGCATACACCGATCCTTCCTTCTCAATCTCGACCAGGTAGAGCTTCTGCGCGCTCTCTAACGCCCGCGCAACCTCCGCTCTGGTGCACCCGATGTCCTGCGCCATATAGTGCGCCGTGGCGCGCTCCTTCAGGCGCTCAACGGCAAACAGCGCTACCAGGTAGCGCCGTGGATCGTACTTTTCGTAATCCTTGTACTGCCTTGTTGTCATCCTCTATTCCTGTGCGTCCTTGAATTTTCCTATCTGCTAATGCGGGACGGGGCCGTATTCTTCGCCCCGTGCCATGTCGGTCAAAAACTGCTCAACGTCTTCAATCGTAACGGCTTGCCACAACGCGCAATCATGACCATACGGATTCGTAATCCAAACGTCTTACGTTCGACGCGGCGCGCAGCGGGCGTCCGCTGCACGGGGTCCGGTCGCATCTTCAGTGCCCACGCATTTTCCCCACAGCGAGTGCACTCCCATTCGATGCGCGTCAGCGAAGCATTACCGCTCACTCGCGGAGTTTGGCAGCAAAGGCATATCACGCTTTTCGACAATCATGCCTTCGAATTCCCAATATATACTCAATGGATCGTCTAGTATGCCGACGAGCCAATCGGCGGCATCACGGGCAGCAGATGACACGAAATCATTCGCCGCCAAAAACCTCATCATTGCGTTCTCAGGGTGGAGCCGCTCTTCCAATGTGACGATTTGCGCGTCAATCGCAGCATGGTTATCGTGCCCATGTTCATCGGTCTTTATGATCGAATGTCGCAGGTTCCGAAGAAATTCAATTTCATGCTGAATTTGAACATCCTCGCGAATAATTTTTTCTAGCCATTTCGGATCATCTTTATTGTCATCAGTGTGTTTATGCGTGCCTTTACTCATGATTTTTCCTATGCTGCGTTAAGCGCTGCTTGTAGAAGTTTCTGAATATCGAGTCTATCGATATTCAAGCCAAGACGGCATGCTTCTGCAGTAGCAGCAGAAATCATCGATTCGGTAGCTCGGTACTGAACTTGTACCTGGGGGCCTTCACCGATATGTAGTTGCACGGGACCGCAATCTATTCTCATGTTTTTCCCTTGTTAAGCGGCGAGAACATCGGCAGAAACAGGAGAGAGAAGTCCTCTGGATTATCAAATTGGCGGCGATTCGCCTCTAATATCTGAAACAAGCGGATAACCATTGCCGTCAATATCAGGCACAGAATCGCAAGGCCAGCCGTTATAGCTATCAACATTAAATCTCCCTTTTTTCGTACTCGGCTCGCGCCGCTTTTTCCTCGGTCAATTATTCGCCACGTGCCGGACTTTGCTACGCACACATGCAGCGGCAATCGTCAGTGCCCCGAACGCAATAGCGACGAACACTAAAGCGGGGATTACCGAGCGGCCACTCAGGAACCCTATAAAGGCAACGAGCGCTAAATGCAATACACCGCTGGTTGCCATGAGCGCAACGCAGGCCGTCTTGGTAGTGCCAAACCATCGCCGGTAAGAACGATACATCGGCATAAATATGTACTTGGCTGGGGGATACCACTTACTCAACATGAGCGCCATGATTTTCCTGTCTATTTGGGTGGCCGAACAAGGCCCATCAGTTTCCGCAAAGTGATCTTCTCCGATCGCCGTGAAAAGGCATGTACAACCGAGCACACTGCGCACATGGCCGCCAGCACAAGAACAAGCTCATCACCTACCATATAGCTCTTGCCGCTTATGGCGACAAAGAGCAAAGCGATCATCAGCCAAAAAATCTTGGTACTCATAATGAATCTTTCCCTTTCCTTTATAACTCTGTGACTTCATTCGGGTCCGTGCCGACCGACCGAATTGCGATCCACACTTGCAATCTACCTTCGGTCATCGGCATACCAGCAAGATCGACGCCAAAAGGTTTGATGATCCCGTACAGTCCCGGCCCTATGTCAAAATAATCTCCGCCCCTTGCTGAGCCTGAAACTACATCTCGAATCAGCCCAATCACGTACTGTCGATCCCAAGCAACGGGGCCATTTTTACGAAGAGGCAGCGAACGCAAATGCGACAATGCGGCCTGAAGATCCGGTTCGGATATGACGATCTTTATCTTCGACTTGCGGCACATGGGGTTAACTGTTTTCCTATGGGACATAAGGATTGAAGTCTCGCTGATCTTTGCGCTCAATAAGCCAGTTCAAGCAACTAAGACCAGTCCATATTTTCCTTGACCGTTAAGCGTTTCCAGGTTCATGTTCACCACCGCCCGCCTTTTTCATGGCGATGTCAAACATCGTTTTTCTCACAAAGGCGTGCAGCGCCATCGTTTCATCGGACGCAGGGCGGATTTCCGCAACATGGTCACGCATTTCGAGTGTGACGCCAAATCCAATCGCTTGCCAGTCAGCGAAGTCTGGCTCAAAGCCTTCGACCCAAGGCCACTGGATCGGGGAACACTTTTCAGTGTCGGAGGCATACCAGCGTTGTCCATCCTCCTGCCTACTGAAGTCCAAATGCCACCTGTGCCCGTAGTCGAGAGTTATTTTTATGACGGTCAAATCCGGATAGCGAACCGGTGACGCAGGGCGCGACCAGCAAGGAAGCATTTTCGGATGCATCGGCTTTTCCTTCGTCTTAGGTCGTCGGCAACAAAACGGCTTGATATGCCTCGAAACCC
>CAMLDH010000367.1 GCA_946478765.1 uncultured Oxalobacteraceae bacterium
ACTGCATCCCGTCCGCCGCGTCCAAATCGGGAAGTTATTCCGCGCACGTTCCTAAGAGACGCGCAAAAGTCGGCGTGTAAGTAGTGCATTCATATCTCGCCTTGAATCGACGATGATATGAATATAAAGAGTATCTTGTCGCACTTCGTAAATAATGCGATTCAATCCTGAAACAACTTGCCTGTATTGGCTGAGGTTAAGCTTCTCAAGCTCTTCGGGGAGGGGACCTGCCAAGGGGAAATCTTGCAAATTACGGATCGATTCTTTTAACTTGGCGTAAGTATTCCGCCAAATTTTGGTTGAAAAATTCTTGACGATATAAGTTCTGAGGTCATTAAGATCGTATTCCGCCGATTCGAGAATGACGATTTTCAGGCTCATCAGCGGTCAGCCTTGTCCAGTTCAGCAAATACGTCTTCAACATCGCGAAACTTGCCTTGCTCGATCTCACGATTGCCCAATGCCAGAATTTTCAAAAGTGCGAGCGTTTCTTCCTGTTCTTCGTAGCTTTTCACATCCATGACTACCAGCTTGGCTTCGCCGTTTTGTGTAATCAACATAGGTTCACGATTTTCGGAGATGTCTTTAACGATCTCGGCAGCATGGCTTTTAAGGTAACTGATAGGCTTTACTTGGGTGGAAAATTTCACGATCTCACCTCTGATGAAAATATTGGGAAGACTAATTTTAGTCTAAATTAAGTCCTGTGCGTAACCAATGTTCGGGCAACCTTTTAAGAGATGCGAAGTTAAACTCCCATGAAAATCCAAATCGCCTCCGACCTGCATCTCGAATTCCTGGAAGAGCGCTTCCCGGCATACCGCGTGGTCGAACCCACTGATGCCGACGTCCTTGTGATTGCCGGCGATATTCATCGCAACACCCGCGCCATTGCCGCCTTTGCGGATTGGCCGGTGCCGGTCGTCTATGTGCATGGAAACCACGAGGCCTACCACGAACAGTATTTCGATCTCGTCGAGAACATGCGCGCTGCTTCGCGCGGCAGCAATGTGCATTACCTGGAACGAGACGAATACATTCTGGAAGGCGTACGGTTTCTCGGTTGCTGCCTGTGGACCGATTACCGCTTGTACCCAGGCGATCCGCTCCATGCAATGCAGGAGGCCGAGCAGACATTGAACGACCATCGCATTATCCGTACCCCGCAAGGATGCTTTACTGCGCAGGACGCGTTGCAAATTCACCAGCAGTCGCGCGACTGGCTGGCGACAAAACTGGATGCGGCCCATGACGGACCGACCGTCGTGGTAACGCATCACGGCCCGCATCCGAATTCCATCCATCCCCGTTATGCGGGCGCGCTATTGAATGCCGCATTCGTCAGCGATTTGACGCCATTGATCGCGAAAGCCGACCTATGGATTCACGGCCATGTGCATGACAGTTTTGATTATGCTATTTCCGGAACGCGCGTCATTGCCAATCCCCGTGGATATGCGGTCAACCGGCGGACCGCCCAATCTCCGGCACAGCTGGAATGGGAAAACGGCGGGTTTGATGCGCGGCTGGT
This sequence comes from uncultured Oxalobacteraceae bacterium, assembly GCA_946478765.1. Next base: position 1,532 of record CAMLDH010000367.1, read on the forward strand.
GGTGCGGGTTTGAATAGCGGAGATTATTAAGAGTGTCTAACAAAATCAAACCAGCCGCGCCAGTTGCACACGCACGCTTTCCAGCCTCTCTTGCATGCCCTGAACCTGCCTACGAAAACCATCGTCAACCAACTCTGACGTCCCCACCTGTCGCCAGTACGCTTCCGCCAGCGGCAATACATCGTTCCATATGCGCCGCTCCGGATAGGCCGGCACAAGCAGTCGATGCATCTGCGCAGCCTCCGGGATGACGCCACTGGTACGCGGCGAGAGCGACATCGGCAGCATGTCGTATGCCGGTGCAATCGACAATGGGCGCGTGCCGTCATGCAGAAAAGACAGGTTACCGCCATGCATGTCGCCGTTGCCGATCAACTGGCCAAATACATGGAGTCGGCATGCAATATCGTGCGCCTCTGGTGTCACCTGCCCTTTGGCAAGCAACGCGCGCGTAATCAACGGCCATTCCGTCCCGTGTCCGACAAACTCGGCATCCAATGCGAGCAGGGATACCACGCCGCGCCGTCCCAGTTCGCCTTCGCGATCGAAACGGCGCACTTCCAAAAAGCGCTGTTCATAACTATCGAAGACGCGACTGCGCGAGGCCGGCATGCTCGCTTCGTGCAATACCTCCAGCGCCAGATGTTCGCAGGCAAGCAGGTTGCGCCAGCGTTGCGACGCGGCATTGTCTTCCGGTGCCGTGAATTTGACGAGCGCGTGATAGGGGCCGTCAGGTGCGTCGACGTATGCGGTAAACTTCGGCTGTTCTCCGCCGGCCGATGAGCCGGCCTCCTCACCGGCCAGTGCCCGTCGCGCCAGTTCACGATAGTTCGCCGCCAGATTCTCCGGCGGCAGCAATACCGCGAGCGGTGCCGTCAGCCAGCGCCGACGCGCGTTGTCTCCCACCAGCAGATTGCCCACCATGTCCTCGCCCGATTCGGCCAACGCCAGCAATACATGATCGTCGCTCCACATGCGTAAATCATCCGGCAGGTCGAGTTGCGCTGCGGTCGCCTTGGCAAAAACGCGGCCCAAAAAACCTTGCGGACGCATCTCCTGCATCCACCATGGCAAGCCGTCATAGCGTTCGTTGGCGCGCCCCTCCTGCAAATAAGTCAGGATGAAACCGTGCGGCGCCACCGCGTGCAGCCGTCCCCATTCCTGCAACTGCCCGGCGCGCGTGATGCGGGAAAGCGCAAACTGATCCCAATGCCTTATTTGCCTGCGGCGCGCATAACGAACGCCCTTTTGCGGCCCGAAGCGCAGCACGGCGTCGCCCAGTTCGGCCAGGCGGCGCGATAGCGTTGGCTGGCTAATGCCGAACCGACGGCACAGCTCAGCCGCTGACTGCGGTGCTGCGGACAGAAGGTCCAGTATGGCGGTGCTTTGCTGGTGCATGGCAATGATTTGAATAGCTTATGAATAGCAAATGAATAGGTAGTATGCATTTAAAATTCTTATAAATCAATGGCTTATGATTTCCAGACGTGGAATTCATGGGCAATAGTGAATAGCAAGCGCTGGTCCGCTGTTTGCATCCACGGTTCGCGGATTTCAAGCCTGCGTCACTCTGCAAATCCGGCCGCGTGGAGAGATATACTGCGACTCCAGCCTCTCTTTTGTCATTCCCACCGCCCTATGGCCGATCTCGATACGATAAAAAGCCTGCTCATTCAATTTCGGGATGACAGAAACTGGCAGCAATTTCACACGCTGAAGAATCTCATCATCTCCCTGAACCTGGAGGCGGCTGAATTGCTGGAACTGACGCAGTGGAAGACCGATGAGGAACTGGCCGTTTTGAAGGCCGATGGCAGGTTTCAGGAGCAGCTCAAGGATGAATGCGCCGATGTGTTGCTGTATCTTTTATTGATTGCCGGCGATAGCGGATTTGACCTGATTCGGGCAGCGGAAGAAAAGATCAAAAAGAATGCGGTGCGCTATCCGGTCGCGCTATCGTATGGATCTGCGAAAAAATATACCGAACTGGATCAACATGACGAGTAGTGCAAGCCTGCGTGCCTGCACACCCTTTCCGCTTGCAATAATCGCCGTCACGCCTCGTACGGCCGCACCTCCAGCGGCGTCCCATCCGCATCGAATTTCACTGCGAGCGACAACGACTTGACCCCGATCGTCATCAACGCGTCGTACGTGTCGTCGACTTCCATTTGCAAGTCGCGCGCGACCGTCAACGGCCTGTCCGAGGAGGCGACCAGCACCCCATCCGTCGCGGCATACAGATTCACGCGCAATACCATTTCTTCCCCGACCTCGGCCGGCCCGATAA
>CAMLDH010000368.1 GCA_946478765.1 uncultured Oxalobacteraceae bacterium
ATTCTGGTTTTTATATTGTTGTTTATATATACGAATAGTAGTAATAGTTAACACCCGTCGTTTTCTGTGGATAACCCGAAAAAAATAATTGAAATCAAGCGTTTGGCGCTTTCATAAGTCATGCATAACGCTTGTATCTGGAAAGGACAGATTCTGGACAAAAAAACGCCGGTGAATATCTTCATCCTTATCCCCAAATAAAATGCGTGATATCCATAGACTTATCCACAGGCGATTCGGTCGCTTCAATGTATTTGTTGTTGATTTGAAAAATAAATTGCCCGACTTGAACTCCATCTTGTCGAAATAGTCATATTTCTATGCGCCGGCCGGTAAAAATACTGATTGGGAGCGGGATTGGATTGCTTGCGATCCTTGCGGTAGTGCTTATCTTTTTACTTGCATTCGACTGGAATCATGCGAAGCCGTGGATCAACAAGCGCGTCAGCGCAAGCTTGGGGCGTCCGTTTTCAATCAATGGCGATTTGTCGGTGGCGTGGCGTCGTCCTCAGCCGGCAGAACCGGGCTGGCGCAATTGGGTGCCGTGGCCACATGTAACGGCACGCGATACCACGCTCGGCAATCCCGCCTGGGTCGACACTGCGCCCAATATGGCAACCGTAAAGCAATTCACTTTTTCGCTCGACCCGTTTCCCCTTCTGCATAAACAGATCAGCGTTTCCACGCTGCAGCTCGATGATGCATCTCTACTGTTGCAGCGCGCCGCGGATGGCAAGAATAACTGGACATTCAATACCCGCAATACGGGTGATGCACAATCCGGTTGGCAATTCGAATTACATCAATTCATCCTGAACAAGGGCAGCGTGCATGTGATCGACGCCGTCAAAAAAGCGGATGTGACGGCCACGATCGATACGCTCCCCGACACAGCAGATGGCAATGACCGTATCGGCTGGCATTTGAAAGGCAATGTCAATCGCGAACCGGTCAGCGGCAGCGGCAAGGCCGGCGGCGTCCTGCAATTACGGCAACAATCCGCTTCCTATCCGTTGCAGGCCGAGGTACGCGTCGGAAAAACGGCGATCAGTGTCAAAGGCACCTTGACCCAGCCGCGCGATCTTGCCGCGCTGGATCTGCAGATGAAGGTGTCTGGCGTGAGCATGGGGCATTTGTATCATCTGACCGGCATCGTGCTGCCCGAAACACCGCCTTTTGCCACTGAGGGCCATTTGAGCGGCACCTTGAATGCGTTGGGCGGCGATTGGACCTATGAAAATTTCAGGGGAAAGGTAGGGTCCAGCGATATCGGCGGCACGATCCACTTCTTTTCACGCAATCCGCGACCTTTACTTAAAGGCAACGTGACATCGAACCTGTTGCAATTTCAGGATCTGGCGCCCTTGATCGGCGCCGACTCGAATGCGAGCAAACTCAAGCGCGGTGCGGAAACCTTGCAGCCTGAAAACAAGGTATTGCCGGTGGAACCGTTCAAGACCGAACGTTGGCGCAGCATCGACGCCGATGTGACATTTTCCGGCCGCAGGATCGTGCGCAAAAAAGAGCTGCCTATCGATAATCTTGTGACGCAAATTCATTTGCAGAATGGCGTGTTGTCATTGTCGCCCTTGAATTTTGGCATGGCGGGCGGGCAATTGACGTCCGATCTGACCCTGGATAGTCGGGACAACATCGTCAAAGGCCGCATGAAGATTTCTGCGCGCCATTTGAAACTGAAACAGTTATTTCCAACGTTTCAGCCGATGCAAGCCAGTCTCGGTGAAATCAACGGCGATGCATCGTTATCGGCCACCGGCAATTCGGTCGCGGTATTGCTGGGATCGTCGAATGGCGAAATCAAGACGGTGATCAACCAGGGCACCATCAGCAAATTATTGCTGGAAGAAATGGGCCTCAATATCGGCAATGTGATTCTTGCGCAGTTGTTTGGCGATCGTCAGGTGAAATTGAATTGCCTGGCGGGCGATTTCAAAGTGACCAAGGGTGTGATGGATAGCCGCGCGTTTGTGATGGATACCGAAGATGCAACGCTGTATGTGAACGGTCAAATCAATCTGGCGCAGGAACAATTGAATTTGACGCTTAAACCGGACAGCAAGGGCGTACGCATTGTGTCGCTACGCACGCCTTTGTATGTCGCGGGAACGTTCAAGCAACCCAGTGTGAAGGTGGACAAAGGCGTGCTGGCGCTCAAGGCCGGTAGCGCTGTCGCATTGGGCGTCTTGGCGCCGGTCGCGACGGCGTTGCTGCCCTTGGTGAATCTGGGGCCGGGCAAAAACAGCGAATGCGCCCAATTGCTGGCCCAGGTGGACAAGAAGCCGGAGGCGCCGCCACCGGGCAAAACCGCCAAGAAATAATCGGGATGCAATAGAGATGCAACTCGCTATGTGCGAAGTTCGCACAGTCTCTTGACGATATGAAATGCATAGCGCGACGCGACCTGGTCGATGAAGCGCATGAAGTCCATCGGCGAATCTTCATTGGCGCCATCGGAAATGGTGCGGATGACGGTAAACGGGATGCCGAATTCGAAACACACTTGCGCCACTGCGGCGCCTTCCATCTCGACGGCCAGTAACGCGGGCATCGCCTTTTTCAATTCCGCCAGCCGTTGACGGCTATCGATGAATTCATCGCCGCTGGCAATCAAGCCGCGATGCACGCGGGGGGTATTCAACTGAAATAATGCGCGCTCTTTCGCCGCAACCGCAGTTTGAAAGTCCACGCTGACAAATGCTTGCGCGGCGTCGCGCAATTGATCGGTCAGAGCCACGTCGGATGGGAAGTGCGACAAGCCGGTCAAGGGTATTTCGAAACGCGGAAACAAGGGGGTGGCATCCATGTCGTACTGAACCAAGGTATCCGCGACCACGATATCGCCCACCGCCACGTTGTGGTCAGCGGTGCCGGCGACTCCGGTAAAGACAATATGCGTGACATTGAAACGTTCAATCAATGTCGCGGCAGTAGCGGCCGCTGCCACTTTGCCGATGCGCGACAACACGCAGATGCAATCCATGTTGCCAAGTTTGCCGGTGACATAGTCGCGCATGCCGCGCCTGATGGTGCTGGCGTCTTGCATCTCATCGATCAAGCCCGCCTGCTCCTGATGCAATGCGCTGATGAGTCCCAAACGAATCGGATTACTGGTCATTTTTCATGTTCCTTTTTTGGCAAAGCCGTGTTTGTCGGTCGATTCAAGCGTTGCTGTTGATTATGGACGTTTGCGCTTCCCGTGACCGCCGATGAGATTCGGGTTTTTATATTGTTGTTTATATATACGAATAGTAGTAATAGTTAACACCGGGCGATTTCTGTGGATAACATGAAAAGCGCGATTGAAATCAATCGCTTGGCGGTTTCATAAGTCATGCATAACGCTTGTATCTGAAAAGGATAGATTCTGGACAAAAAAATGGTCTTGGATATCTTTGTTCTTATCCACAAACGAAATTAGGGATATCCATAGGCTTATCCACAGGCGATTTGGGCTGGTTCGGCACTGTTGTTGATGTTTTTTTGCTAATTCCCCGATAAATTACGCATGAACGCCAATGCGGCTGCAATCGATTTTCCGATGCACTATTTCCACACACGAGATTGATCGACACCATGGCCGAATCTGCAGGGAAATACGACTACATCATCATCGGCGCCGGCAGCGCCGGGTGCGTGCTCGCGAACCGCCTGTCGCAAGACAAGGATGTGTCGGTGCTGCTGATCGAAGCCGGCGCCAAGGACGATTACCTCTGGATCCATATCCCTGTCGGCTATTTGTATTGCATCGACAATCCGCGTACCGACTGGCGTTTCCGCACTG
>CAMLDH010000369.1 GCA_946478765.1 uncultured Oxalobacteraceae bacterium
TCGCCGGCATGCGTGCCGACGATGCCGCCGCCGACAATGCGATGTGTCTCGGCGTCGAACAGCAGCTTGGTAAAGCCCTCGTCGCGACCGTTGGCGACCGCGCGGCCGCTGGCGGCCCATGGGAAATGGCCCTTCTCCAGCTTGATGCCTTTGGCCTTGGCTTCGTCTTCGGTGATGCCGACCCATGCCACTTCCGGATCGGTATAAGCGACCGACGGAATTACGCTAGCATCGAAATGCACTTTCTCTCCTGCCGCCGCTTCCGCCGCGACATGCGCCTCATGCACCGCCTTGTGCGCCAGCATCGGCTGGCCGACCAGATCGCCGATCGCGAAGATATGCGGCACGTTGGTGCGCATTTGCGAATCGACATTGATGAAGCCGCGATCGGTGACCGCAACGCCCGCCTTGTCGGCCGCGATTTTCTTGCCGTTCGGACTGCGTCCGACCGCGACCAGCACCATGTCGTACAGTTGCGGCTCAGGCGCGGTGACGGATGGATCGGCAGCCTCGAACGTGACCTTGATCCCTTCCTTCAACGCTTCGACCGCGACGGTTTTGGTCTTCGTCATGATCTTGTCAAAGCGCTTTTCATTGAATTTTTGCCACACCTTGACCATGTCGCGGTCGGCGCCCTGCATCAGGCCATCGAGCATTTCGACCACGTCGATGCGCGTGCCCAGTGTCGAATAGACAGTGGCCATTTCCAGGCCGATGATGCCGCCGCCGATGACCAGCATGCGCTTCGGCACCTGGCGCAATTCAAGTGCGCCGGTGGAGTCGACGATGCGCGGATCTTGCGGCACGAACGGCAGGTTCACGACCGAGGAACCGGCGGCGATGATTGCCTGCTTGAACTGCACCGTTTTCTTGCTGCCGTCGGCAGCGGTGACTTCAAGGTGGTGAGGACCGACGAACTGGCCGACGCCTTGCACCACGTTGACCTTGCGTGCCTTGGCCATGCCGGCCAGGCCGCCGGTCATCTTGCCGATGACCTTCTCTTTATAGCCGCGCAGCTTGTCGATATCGATTTGCGGCTTGGCGAAGGTCACGCCATGCGCTGCCATCGCGGCAGTCTCGTCGATCACGGCGGCTACGTGCAACAATGCTTTGGACGGGATGCAACCAACGTTCAGGCAGACGCCGCCGAGCGTCGAATAGCGCTCGACCAGCACCGTTGCCATGCCGAGATCGGCGGATCGGAAGGCGGCCGAGTAACCGCCGGGACCGGCGCCCAGCACCAGCATGTCGCATTGCACATCGACGGGGCCGTCAAAATGGGTGGTTGCCGGCGCAGCCGTGATGACTGGCGCTTTGGCGACAAGTGCCGCAATCGCTGCAGCGATCGGATCGGCGCCGGCGGTCGCAGCCGGCGCGGGGGCAGCAGCGGTCGCCGCACCCTCTGACGCTTCCAGCAGGAGCAGCAACGAACCTTCCGCCACTTTGTCGCCGATGTTAACCTTCAATTCCTTCACTACGCCGGCGTGGCTGGAGGGAATTTCCATGCTGGCCTTGTCGGACTCGACCGTGACCAGCGATTGATCGACCTTGATCGTATCGCCTGGTTTTACCAGCAATTCAATGACTTCCACTTCCTTGAAATCGCCGATATCGGGGACTTTTACTTCGATCAAACTCATAGCGTTAGCTCCGTTCTCACCCTCTCTCTCAGGGAGAGGGCCGGGGTGCGGGTGGGTTTCGGTCGCATACCACGCAACGCGTTAACCCATCCCCACCCTAGCCCTCCCCTTGAAAGGGAGGGAATTGTTAGTATTGTCACTTCATTTCAAAACTGTAAATCTGAAACGGCCCCGACGAACTCTTGTCGAATTCCGCGCCCGCCCGCACACCAATTTCCGCTACTTCCCTGGCGCTCTCCGCGCGATCGTATGCCGCGTACATCGCCCCCAGCGCAAAATTTCTGCCGCTGCCGATTCCCCAGAAGCGATCGAAACTGAATACTTCTCGCAACGAATACACGCCGAAGATGCCGTACGGGTTCGCGACCAGCGAGGTGAGCTGCGACGATTCATACGGATCGTCTTCGTCTTCCTTGGGATTCAGGAAATAAGTTTCTTTCAATATATGATGCACTTTCGAGTAGGTATCAAATACGTCGTCACGATTATTCAACTTGCACGTGTCGCCCATCTCGGTGAGCAATTTGCGCATCACCGGAAAGTGGGCGGCCGTACCGGCCAGCGTGATATAGGATTCCCCTACCTGAAAAATCTTGTTATTTGCTTCGTACGCATTCGACAATCGCGTATCGCCAAACGTGACCAGAGAATCGGCCGCGATGGCGATTTGATGATTCTTTTTGACGACAACACACGTGGTCATTGTGGATCTCCATGAGTAAGGTGGCTAAGCGGCGGGCTCGCTAAAAAGTGGCTCAATTCTCTCACTTTCCGCGCACCCCGCGCTTGCCCTTACCCCTGTCGATCACAGCAAGGTTTTACGCATGTCCGCCAGCACTTCACCCAGATACACGCTGAAACGCGCGCCCATCGCACCATCGATCACGCGATGGTCATACGACAGCGACATCGGCATCATCAGACGCGGTGCGAATTGCTTGCCATCCCACACCGGCTTGATATCCGATTTGGATAATCCGAGAATCGCGACTTCCGGGGCATTGATGATCGGCGTGAATGCCGTGCCGCCGATGCCGCCCAGCGACGAGATCGTGAAACTGGCGCCTTGCATATCGGCCGGCTTCAGCTTGCCTTCGCGCGCCTGCCCGGACAACTCGCCCATCTCTTGCGCGATTTGCGCAATGCCCTTCTTGTCGGCGTCCTTAATCACCGGCACGACCAAACCATTCGGCGTATCGGCGGCAAAACCGATGTGGTAATACTGCTTCAGGATCAGGTTCTCGCCCTTGGCATCGAGCGATGCGTTAAAGGCCGGGAATTTTTTCAACGCAGCGACGCTGGCCTTGATCACGAAGGCGAGCATGGTCAGCTTGACGCCGGATTTTGCCAGCGCGGCATTCGACGTCTTGCGGAATTCTTCCAGTTCGGTGACGTCGGCTTCGTCAAATTGCGTCACATGCGGGATCATCACCCAGTTGCGATGCAGGTTCGGACCGCTGATTTTCTTGATGCGCGACAGCGGCAGCAGTTCGGTGCTGCCGAATTTCGAGAAATCCAGCGATGGCCATGGCAGCAGATCGAGGCCGACGCCGCTGCCTTTGGCGGCAGGCGCGGCGGTAGAAGAGCTTGCACCGGCGATCACCGCTTTCACGTAATTTTGCACATCCTCGTGCAGGATGCGGCCCTTGGGACCGGAGCCTTTGACGCGCACCAAGTCGACACCGAGTTCGCGCGAAAATTTGCGTATCGATGGCGACGCATGCGGCTTGGCGCCAGTCGTTTCGGCCAAAGCGACTGCCGCAGCGGGCGCAGGCTTCGACTCAACCAGTGTCAGTGCGGGCGCAGGCGCCGCGGCCACCGCCGCTACCGGTGCGGCGACTGCCGCTTTTGCCGCCGGAGCGGGCGCGGCGGCAGGTGCCGCTGCTGTTGCACCTTCGGTTTCGAGCACCAGCAGCAGCGATCCTTCCGCCACCTTGTCGCCGACCTTGACCTTCAATTCCTTCACGACGCCGGCATGGCTGGAGGGAATTTCCATGCTGGCCTTGTCGGATTCGACCGTGACCAGCGATTGATCGACCTTGATCGTGTCGCCAGGCTTGACCATTAATTCAATGACTTCCACTTCCTTGAAATCGCCGATATCCGGGACTTTGACTTCCATTAAGCTCATAGCGTTAGCTCCGTTCGTTCCCTTCC
>CAMLDH010000370.1 GCA_946478765.1 uncultured Oxalobacteraceae bacterium
TGGCTATCGGTCCGAAAGCATTGGCGATCCACCGCAGCGTTTTTGCCGTATCGAATTTTCCGGCGATCAGCAGTACCGCGTTATCCGGTTGATAGTAGGTGCGGTAGAACGCCTGCAAATTCGCGATCTTGACGTTTTCGATATCGCTGCGATTGCCGATCGTCGATTTGCCATAGCTGTGCCAGTCGAACGCGACGCTTTGCATGCGCTTGAGCATCACGCTGAACGGGGAATTTTCACCCATCTCGAATTCGTTGCGCACCACCGTCATTTCCGAGTCGAGATCTTTCCTGGCAATGAAGGAGTTGATCATGCGATCGGCTTCCATGTCGATTGCCCATTTCAGATTGTCGTCGCTGGCCTGGAACAGCTCGAAATAATTGGTGCGGTCGAGCCATGTCGTGCCGTTCATGCGCATGCCGCGGGTGGTGAAATCCCGGGTGATGGCCGGATGGTTCGGCGTGCCCTTGAACATCAGGTGTTCCAGCAAATGCGCCATGCCGGTCTCGCCGTAATTTTCGTGGCGCGACCCCACCAGATAGGTGACATTGACGGTGATGGTCGGTTTCGATGCGTCAGGGAAGAGCAATACTTTCAAACCGTTTGCGAGCCGGTATTCGGTGATGCCTTCGACCGAACTTGCCTGCGTGACGCCTTGCGGCAAGGTTTGCGCGGCAGCGAAATCCGGCGCGAAGGCGAGCGTACTTGCCAGCAGTATGACGGCACTGATACGTTTCCAGCATTGAAGCATCATGTTTCCTTGTCGTTGATTAATGACCGCACACCAGGCAAGCCGGATTGCGCGCAATCTTGATACTCGTCCATTCCATCGAGCGCGCGTCAAGCAATAACAAGCGCCCGGCCAGAGACTCGCCGATGCCCGCGACCAGTTTCAGCGCTTCGGCTGCCTGCATGGCGCCGATGATGCCGACCAGCGGCGCGAACACGCCCATGGTCGAGCACAGCGCTTCTTCGAATGGCTGGTCCGGCGGGAACAGGCAGGCATAGCAGGGCGCATCGGCACGACGCGGATCGAACACGCTGATCTGGCCATCGAACTGGATCGCGGCGCCCGACACCAGCGGTACCTTGCCGGCAACGCAGGCCTGATTCACCGCATGACGCGTCGCGAAGTTGTCGCTGCAATCGAGGACCACGGTTGCGCCTCGCACCAGCTCGCTCAAGCGCTCGTCCTGTGCGCGCTCGGTCAGCGCGACGATCTCGATGTCGGGATTGATTTGTGTCAGCGTCTGTTTGCCTGACTGCGCCTTGGGTTGGCCGACGCGTTCGGTGGTATGCAGGATCTGGCGTTGCAGATTGGTCAGGTCGACCGTGTCGTTATCGACCAGCGTGATCTTGCCGACGCCGGCCGATGCGAGGTAATACGCGGCCGGCGAACCGAGGCCGCCGGCGCCGATAATCAACGCGTGTGCCGCCAATAATTTTCCCTGGCCTTCGATACCGATCTCGTCGAGCAGGATGTGGCGCGAGTAGCGCAGGAGCTGGTTGTCGTTCATGATAGGAAAAAGGCCGCATCGCTGCGGCCTTTTGGAATGGGATTCATGCTTATTTTTTATTGCCGCCTTTTTCGACACCGTTTTTCTCGTGTTTCTCCGGCATCTTGTCGTTGATGCTCGGTTCTTTCTTGCTTTCGATTTTTGCCTTGGCGATTTGCACCGGCATGCCTTTCAGGTAATTCAGCGCTTGCGCCAGCTGGAAATCATCCTTGCTGCCGAATTCGAGCGGCTTGCGCTTTTTCTCGAGTGCCGCCAAGCGCTGTTCTTCTTCCAGTTCATCGACCTTGGCTGCAGTCGATGCATCGACGGCTTTGTCCTTGTCGTTGCTCAGGTGCTTTTGCAAGTCGGCTTCGCGCAAGCGCAGGCCGTTCAAGCCGTCGCCGTCGGCGGTTTCATCGACCATCACGTCCGGCACGATGCCTTTGGCCTGGATCGAGCGGCCATTCGGCGTGTAGTAGCGTGCGGTGGTCAGCTTGACCGCGGTGTCGGCAGACAGCTGGCGTATCGTCTGTACCGAACCCTTGCCGAAGGTTTGCGTTCCCATGATGGTGGCGCGCTTGTAGTCCTGTAGCGCACCGGCGACGATTTCGGAAGCGGATGCGGAACCGGTATTGACCAGCACCACCATCGGCACTTTCTTGATGGCGTCCGGCAGTTTTGCCAGCGGATCGCCGCCGGCACGGGTGCCGTAGAATTCGCGGCGTGCGTAGAACGTGGCTTTGGAGTCCGGCAATTGACCGTTGGTCGACACCACGACCGCATCCTTGGGCAGGAATGCAGCGGATACGCCGATTGCGCCCGGCAGCACGCCGCCCGGATCATTGCGCAGGTCAAGCACCAAGCCTTTCAGGTTCGGGTCCTGTGCGTAAATGGCGGTGATCTTTTTTGCCATGTCGTCCACCGTCGGTTCCTGGAATTGCGACACGCGCAGCCAAGCGTAACCCGGTTCGACCACCTTGGACTTTACGCTCTGCACGCGGATTTCCTGGCGGATGATGGTGGCGATGATCGGCTTGTCTTCTTCCTTGCGCGCGATCGTCAGCGTGATCTTGGTATTCGGCTCGCCGCGCATCTTCTTGACCGCTTCGTCCAGCGTCATGCCCTTGACCGGCGTGCTGTCGAGGCGCGTGATCAGATCGCCCGCCTTCAGGCCGGCCTTGTATGCCGGAGAGTCCTCGATCGGCGAGATGACTTTAATGTAGCCGTCTTCCATGCCGACTTCGATCCCGAGGCCGACGAATTTGCCCTGCGTGCCTTCACGCAGTTCCTTGAATGCCTTTTTGTCCAGATACGCAGAGTGCGGATCGAGCGAGGCCACCATGCCCGAGATCGCCTCGGTCAGCAGCTTCTTGTCTTCGACCGATTCGACATAGTCGGACTTGATCAGGCCGAATACGTCGGCCAGCTGTCTCAATTCATCGACCGGCAACGGCGCGCCGACATTTTTTTGCGCCAGCGCGTCGAACTGCATCGATGCCGCGATGCCGGCGAACATGCCTAAACCGATAAGACTGACATTCTTGAGTCTGCTGCCCATGTTTCACCTAATAGTTACGCTTCTGCCTGCCGGTGCACAATCCGCGATCATCTCGCAACGACTAATGCACCACCCAGCCGAGAGGATCAAACGCGCGGCCCTGATGCCGCATTTCAAAGTATAAACCCGATTGTTCGTTACCGCCGCTATTACCTGCATTGGCGATGATGTCGCCCGTCTTCACTGCATCGCCGGCCCGCTTCAATACCGCCTGATTGTTGCCGTAAATGCTCATGTACTGACTGCCATGATCGACGATGATCAGGTTGCCAAAGCCGCGCAGCCATTCCGCAAATACCACGCGTCCGCCGGCGATCGCCTTCACGTCGGCGCCTTCGGCGGTACGGATGAACAAGCCTTTCCAATTCGGGCCGTCGCCGCGTTTGCTGCCGAATTTGGCAATCAGTTCTCCTTTGACCGGCAAGCGCAAATGGCCGCGCAACGCATCGAACGCCGTTGGAAATACCCCATCTTGGACGCCGGCTTCGGGCGTGAGTTCATTTCGCGCAAGCGATTTTGGCGGTGCAACGTCGTCATCGATCGCATCGGGATTTTTGATCTTGCCTTTTACGCCATCTTTTCCTTGCGCCGCGCGTCGCCTGCTTTGCGCTTTATCGCGTTCTTTTTGTGCTCGCGCCAGCTGTTCCTGGCGCCGTTTTTCCTGCGCGGCGGCGTCGGCTTTTCGTTG
>CAMLDH010000371.1 GCA_946478765.1 uncultured Oxalobacteraceae bacterium
CGCACCCACTGAGAAACTGCGCCTTTGCACGGCGCACTAAAATATCCGGGCTAAGATGGAAAGTGTACGGCTGCGCTGCGCTCAGATTTCATAATCCATGCACTGCCGAGCTTCGCGCACGGCGCCGATGAACGGTTTGACAGCGACATGCTCTGGATGCTCCTGATAAGCGTCCAGCGCGGATCTGGACGCGAATTCCGAATACAGCACAACATCGTAGGTGGCTTCCAGACCCGGTTGCGCAATGGCGGTCTCGAATTTCAAGATACCCGGCACCAGCTCGGCACAGCCGTCGAGCAGCGTCTTCATTTTGACTGCGTTGGCGGCCTTGGCGGCGCCTTCCGCATGGTCTTTCAATTTCCACATCACGATGTGTTTGATCATTGCGTATTCCTCATGATTTGATGGCATCAAATGTAGCATGGGACATAGCGTGCTACTGCTACTACCTACTACCGCATCCGGTTGAATCTGTAGGGTGGACACGGTTTTTGTGCCCGCGCTGTCCACCGCGTGGGCACAAAAACCGCGCCTACCCTACGTAATCAGACAACTTCAAACAAGCCTGCTGCACCCTGACCGCCGCCGATACACATCGTTACGACCACATGTTTCACGCCGCGGCGCTTGCCTTCGATCAGCGCATGACCGGTCAAACGTGCATCGGACATGCCGTAAGGATGGCCGACCACGACCGCGCCGCCGTTGACATTGAGGCGATCCCTCGGGATGCCGAGCGTGTCGGCGCAATTTGCGAACATGTCGAGTCTGAACCCACCTATTTTCATTGATGATTTTTGCAGAAAAGGGAACCGGATACTCCTTTTCTGTTACTTAGGCTCATCAATAATTCTCCTCAAGGTTTCAGGATAGCTAACCGTATATGAAAAACACCCCTCGTTCTGTCTCGCCACCCTTGCAGCCGAATATCCCATTGATTGCGGACAGCTTTGAACGCATCATGTCCACCGTCTTCGATCAAACGCATATTGTCATCCCCCCGGAAGCCAGACGGAGTGCATATACGATACGGGTCGACAAGACGATTGATCTGCATTTTTTTCCTGACGCGGACGGCAATATCAATATCGTAGGCAATGGAGACCGTCTCCCTGCACCGGTTTCACAGGAATGCCTGCTTCAGTTGTTAGCGCTCAATACCTTCTCCCCGGTCAGTCCGAATGTATCGGTCGGGGTAGATCGCCGCAATGAAAGCGTACAGGTATGGGTTCGCCAGCAGATGCATGAAGTTGAAAAAAAGGGCGCAATACGTCTGCTCAAACTGATGACGAATGCGATCGGCCAAGTGAACGAGATGCTGGCCTGCAAGCATGCTCCGCGACCTCGCTCCCGTAATGCATTACCACATCGGAATTAAACACTGATTACACAGCGCTCGCCCAAACCTGTTCCTTTTTCGGAATAAAAAAGAGCTTGAGTATGACGAGCAAGCGCTATGCACTGCGTAACATCAACCCAGTTAAACACACAAAGACGCCATGGATCTATCCTCTCTTCCGCCAGCCACACGACATCTGGCAAAGAACTATCTTGACGCAAAAAGCGCTACACTCCCTCGCTATTCCAACACAGATAGAAGCGAGCATCGTCAGATTTTACGTGACCTCCTTGCCGAAGCGGGTCCATGCATTCCCTTTCCCAATCATATCGTTCATGGCAATGCGCGTTATCATGTTGCCCCTGAAACTATCGACATCGCCCCCCATGAATTCGAGCTCGCAAAACTAATCGACCGTTTGAACTGGGTCGCTCGCCTTGCCCTAACAAAAGAATGCGGATCTGGAACCAAAAGACCGGAATTATTGGCCTCCCGCGGTCAATCGAACGATCGCGCCCTCTTTGCAAGAGCGGTCCAACCTCAAGAAGGCCTTGGACTTTCTGCAGCAGTGCTGCAATCGGGAAACTGCGGCGACAATGCAGAATTCATGACAATGCTTGCGCGAGGACTTGATGACGATACTTTGCGCGAGATGGGCATTAATCTAGATCTATCAAAACTCGTGCTATACCTAGTGTCAGATTTGGAATGCGATCACGAGTATGTGGTCCTTCATCACAGCGATGAAATGCCATTAGAATTCACGGAAGTGGCCGCCCCCGACGATCCAGAGCAGCAGTACGAACGCTTCTCGAATACAACAGAGAAAAAGCGGTTATGGCCGCTGGATTCCCACCAACTCTATCCCATGGCCTGCCGCTATGACAAATCCACTTACGATCATCTGGAGCATACCGGCATCTTAGATTCCGCATCACTCGGTAGCCAGCCTTCGTCTGATTTGGAGCATGTTTTGGATCTCGGATTCGCCAAGGCGATTCGGCAGGATATGATTCAGCGCCTGAATCTCGGTGAAAAAGGCATAGATAAAGCGATACTAGAAGATTTCAGGCGCGCCAAAGGAATTCGAAGCGAATTCGTCGATCAGATAACGCGCGAGCAACACGTATCGCATTATGCCCGGGTCGATACAACGCGCCTGAGCGCAGAAGAAAGGGCAAAATTCCAACAAGAAATTGCCCATATCGAACGCGAAATTGGCCGAAAGAACCTCAAATGGATGTATAAGAACGGTTACATGGAAGAGACATGGGTTGGTCTTTGCTTGCCCGAAAATCCTGATGCTACCTATCGCAATCGCGATACCGGAGAAATCCTGACGCCAACCGTTCCTCCGCAGTACTTCGAACGCACCGAACGGATACGCTGGGCCCATGACGTATGGAAAACAAAACAGCCCGATCGCGCCATCTTTCAATCACGCATCAGATCGTTTTTCACCAAGTTCGATATTCCTCCCGCTGTCGAAGCAATCGAACGCCTCCCGTTTCTGAGCGCCCTTGCCGGCGCCAGGGCAATGCATCTGGGTGACAATCATAGATTCCACCTTCATCATGTGGGTCAACTGGAGCAGGCTTGGTCCAGCCTGGAAAGTTGGGTTGCACGAATGCATGCCGATCTGTTGCCACAATTGATTAAAGAAATCCACTCGGTGGGGCTCAAGGAAGACGTCCAGAAGGCTCTTATTCGCGTTCGGGAAAATCTGTATGTATTTTCAGATGTCATGGAAAAGTTGGAAACCGATGTTGCAGCAATGTCCCCTGCCCCTGACGAGCAGGAAAAATCCCGTATCACTCAATTACGCAGCAGTGCGTTGGACAGTCCTGCATGGCGACAGATGGCAGCTCTATTGACAGCATTTCAACAAAAGTAATCGGCCACAGGGAGGAGACTCTCGCATTTCCTTCCGTGGCGTTGTTGCCTCCAATTCAGCCCCTCATATCTGTAAGCTTCTGTAAGTTTCAAGCAAGTCTTGTGTAAGCTTCAAGTCGCACACTCCGCTTGTGCAAGAAATCAGAAATGGGCATGAATCATGTGCCCATTCATATCAATCACCAGAAGGAGACAAGCATGGCGACAGCACAAATGGCAACGTCACGCGGCATCACGGCGGAGGAGCGAAAGGTTATTTTCGCATCGTCGCTGGGTACCGTATTCGAATGGTACGATTTTTATCTCTACGGTTCGCTCGCCCCGATCATCGCCAAGCAGTTCTTCGCCGGCACCGACCCCAACACCGCGTTCATCTTCGCGCTGCTGGCCTTCGCGGCAGGCTTCATCGTCCGTCCGTTCGGCGCGCTCGTGTTCGGCCGCCTTGGCGACATGATCGGCCGTAAATACACCTTCCTGGTCACCATCCTGATCATGGGCC
>CAMLDH010000372.1 GCA_946478765.1 uncultured Oxalobacteraceae bacterium
CAAACACCGCCAGCGCCTGGTCCGCCCACCCGCCTTTTTCACAGGCCGAGATCAGTGCGCTGTAGGTAATGACATTGGGCGTGACACCAGCCGCTTTCATTTCGGCAAACACCGCCAGCGCCTGGTCCGCCCACCCGCCTTTTTCACAGGCCGAGATCAGCGCGTTGTAGGTGATGACATCGGGCGTGACACCAGCCGCTTTCAGTTGCCCCATGCATTGCAATGCCGCTTCCGGCCCGCACTGCTTGATGGAGGCCGTGGTCGCTTTCAACACAGCGAGTAACTTGGCCTTGCCTTGTTTGTACTGCTCGCAAATACCGCTTTGCCAGGCAATTACTTGATGTTCTGTGGCGGGTAATGCTGTACCCCTGTTCCTCCGGGGAGATGGGCCGGCCGATGGCGCTCCTGCAGTGGACAATGCCCTGCTCCCTGTCAGCCTTGCCGTGGAAGGGAGAAACCGCCCTTGCATCAAGGCAGCCGTGGCAGGAGCAGGTCGCGGCGCGGCAAAAGCAGGCGGTTCCGAGGCGCTCTGCCTGTTCATGCGATGGTAGGGCTGGCCACTCTGCGGGTCTCTGGCCTCTACCCATCCCCCTGGCAGGGGTGCGGTTGGCGGTGTTGAGGGAGGTGCAGGGAAAGCCTGGCCGGAGCCTGAGGCATCGTGATGCTGCGAATGGGAAGCCGAATGGGAGGAGTTGGAATAGGGATAACCAGGAATCATGATGTGGCGTAGCGCAATGGTAGTGGGGAAGGTGCTCGTAGATTTTTTGCCAAGCATGGCAAAAAAATCAACATGACCTCATCAGTGGCAAGCCGGCGGCAAGAGTTCCATCTGCAGAGTTCAATACATGTGACGTTGCACACGCGGTCCAAGCCCCCGCAGCCCCTGCCCAAGGGTAAGAGCCGGTTCGAGATCTTTTTGCCAAGCCACATCGAATTTCGAATACTAAGGAACGTGCACGAAAAAAGACGAAGCCACGGCAGGTGGATTTGTACGATGTCTTTTGTGCCGTGCTGTATGTGCTGAAAAGCGGCTGTCAGTGGGACATGATACCGAGCAATTTTCCTCTACTGGCAGATCGCAATGATCTGGTTGAGTGATTCACACGCCAGCGAAAATTCATTCTCCGGCACTTGTTTCATCGGATGGGCTTTCGCTCCGCGCAGCCGCCAGTCAAACGACTTAGGCTGATGCGTCAGGATGTAACTCACCACACCCTTGGCACCGGTAAATTTAATTGCAAATGGATTCGTTTCATTGAAGTCCGCCGTTGTCATCGGCAGGCCAATCACGATGCCCGTGCGTTCATTGAACGCCTTGGCCGACAACACCATCAGGGGGTGTACATCTTTCATCTCCTTGCCGACATGAGGACTGCAATCAATCCAGACCACATCGCGACGATCGGGGCACCAGAGTTTGCCTGCCATCAAAACACCTCTGCGCCAACTCGACCCGTCGCCATCACTTCACCGCCATGCTTGGCCGGGTCGAACATGGCCAATTTCTGCGCGAGCGTGAGTTTTGGTGCGCCTACCGGCTTCACCACAACCCCAGAGTCTTCCACGGTTACTTCGACCGGCTGCCCCACTGTAAAGCGAGCGGAACGCGCCACTGCCGAGGGAATGCGAACGGCAAGGCTGTTGCCCCATTGTTGAATTGTAAGTTTTGCTGTTTTGGCCATGATCATCTCCTAAAGTATCTACAAGTATATACATTTAATTTTAAGTATCAACTCGTTTATACATTTTAAATCACGATCGAAAACATTTCTCGAAACTTTTTGGGATCAACTTCAAGATCTGGCATGGAGCGAGCGAACTGCCGGAAGCGCGGCACTCTGCATCATCGGGAACGCTACCCCCGCACTCTTAACCAATGGGTATTGATCGAATAGCCACACTACGCCTTCGTGTAAAAGTTGGTGTGCATATAAAAAAACCGCAGCATTTCCCGTGTCGCATGCGGTCCCTTGGGGTCCGTGAATGAACCGCGGCGGTTGCCACCGGACCAGGCATGACCGGCGCCGTGCACGATCCATTGCTCCGCGATGACCTTGCCGTTGTGGTCGCGGCGGATGGTTCTCGTATACGCATGACCCTGCGGTACGCTGCCCTGCTCTACCTTCACGTCCGTTTTGCACTGCCCTTGTTCTTTCGCGCCTTCACCCATGGCATCGGGCGTGCACTGCGCCAATACCTGATCCCCATTGCGCGGATGAACGGTCGTATCGCGGTCGCCATGAAACACGATGACCGGAATGCTTTGCCGGCGCGTAGCGGGGCCGTTGGCCTGCGCGGCAAGCGGGCCGGCACCGGCCATGCCGTTCTTCATCGCGGCAAATGCCGATAGCAGATCATGCGCGGCGCCTACCGGCAAGCCGGAATGGATACCGACCGCTGCATACAAGTCGGGATAGGCGGCGCCCATGATGGCGGCCATTGCGCCGCCGGCGGACAGGCCTGCGACATAGATGCGCCGCGTATCGATGGGGTAGGTCCGGCCGATCTCGCGCGTGAGATCGGCAATGATGGAAGGCTCGCCCTGGTCGCGCTGCTGATCGTTGGCCTTGAACCAGTTCCAGCAGTGCGACATATTCGCGGCCTGCAGTTGCGCCGGGTACAGCACGAAGCAATTGTTTTCTTCGGCAACACGATTCATGTCGGTGCCGGCGGCGAAATCGTCGGGATTCTGCTGGCCGCCATGCAGCATTACGACCAATGGCAATGCTTGTTCCCTGCAGCCGCCGGGCACGTAAAGTTTGTAGGCGCGTGTGCCGGCATGGTTGCTGTACGAACCGGCCAGAAATTTCCCTTTGTCTGCGCCGCCGATGTCGGCGTCGTGGACCGGTTGCCGGTCCGGCACCTTCGTCCACTGGTCGGGCGATGCCTTGCGTAAGTGCGCCATGAGATCCGGTGCGGCTTCAGGGACCGGATCGGCACTGCGTTCAGGTGCGCGGTTTTCAGGCACGGAATTTATATCATGCAATACACCGGACCGTTGCTGCGGCGCCGTCCAGGTAGGCGTCGCAGTCGGCGTCGGCACTGATGTTGGCGCTGGCGTGGCAATAGGCGCGACGGAACCAGGCGCCGATATGCCGCGTAACGCACGTTGAATCGCTGCAACTGCTGCCGCAGGCCCGGAGGTCCGCAATATGTTGATTGCTTTGCGCATTTTCGCGAACATGCGTTTATTGCGTTTCATTTCGGTCCTTATGAGTCATCGTTAATCAATCCGCCCGGCCAACGCGGCCTTGACGGCAGCGCTGGCATGCAACGCACCCAGCACCGTGAGCGAGTCAATGGCGGATAACGCAAGTTCCGGCGTTACGTCGGCGCCGATGCTGACCAGGCCCAATACCTGTATTTGCAATTTCTGTCCGGCGTCGCGCACTGCCTCAAGATCGGCGCGGGAATAATGTTGCAGGCCGAGCACCAGGCTTTTGCGCGCCACGGTCTGTTTGATGATGTCTGCGTGCGACAGCAATTGATTGCGGATCGCGGTGCGAATCAGATCGGTACGGTTGGAATAAAATCCCTCTTGCACCAGCAGATCGATTTGACCAAGGTCGATCAAACCGAGATTGATGGTGATTTTTTCGGTTTCACCAATTTTTGCGCGGCATTCCTGTGTGTTCATTGAACTCTCTTATCATCCAAGTAACAGCCAGACACCATCTATTGATCATCCTTACAGATGGTAGCGTAGATCGTATCGCTCGCTTGT
>CAMLDH010000373.1 GCA_946478765.1 uncultured Oxalobacteraceae bacterium
GCCGACACCACCAATCTGCTCGATATCGTCGGCACCGGCGGCGACGGCGCGCATACCTTCAATATTTCAACCGCATCGATGTTCGTGGCCGCCGCGGCCGGCGCACGCGTCGCCAAGCATGGCGGGCGCAGCGTGTCATCGTCGTCCGGCAGCGCCGATGTACTGGAATCCCTGGGCGCGAACATCAATCTGAAACCCGAGCAAGTGGCGCAATCGATCGCGCAGACGAGCATCGGCTTCATGTTCGCACCGAATCACCACGCGGCGATGAAACACGCGGCGCCGGTACGCAAGGAGCTCGGCGTGCGCACGATTTTCAATATTCTCGGACCGCTGACCAATCCGGCCGGCGCGCCGAATATTCTGATGGGCGTGTTCCATCCCGATCTGGTCGGTATTCAGGTGCGCGTGCTGCAGCGTCTGGGTGCCCAGCATGCGATGGTGGTCTGGGGTCGCGACAACATGGATGAAGTGTCGCTCGGCGCGGCCACCATGGTAGGCGAACTGGTCAACGGCGAAATCCGCGAATATGAAATTCATCCGGAAGACTTCGGTCTGCAGATGGTTGCCAGCCGTAACCTGAAAGTGTCCGGTGCAGTGGAATCCAAAGAGAAAATTTTCGAAGCCCTCGACAACAAGACCGGCCCGGTGCGCGACATCGTGGTATTGAATGCGGGTACCGCATTGTATGCCGCCGGTGTCGCGGGATCGATTGCCGATGGCTTGGCGAAGGCGCGGGAAGCGGTGGCGTCCGGCGCTGCGCGCGCGAAGCTGGAGCAATTCGTGCAAGTAACGCAACAACTGGGCGGAGCCTGATCGATCATGTCCGACATCCTGAAAAAAATCCTCGACGTCAAGGTAGAAGAAGTCGCCGCTGCGAAAAAATATCGCGATTTTGCCGGCTTGCGGCGTGACGTGGAAAGCGACACTGCGGCACGCAGCAGCATCCGCGGCTTCGAAGCCGGCCTGCGCGCGAAAATTGCCGCCGGCCAGCCGGGCGTGATCGCGGAAGTGAAAAAAGCGTCGCCGTCGAAAGGCATCTTGCGTGCCGATTTCCGGCCGGCCGACATCGCCGCCAGTTATGCGCAGCATGGCGCGGCCTGCTTGTCGGTTCTGACCGATGTGCAATTTTTTCAAGGTGCGCCCGCGTACCTGCAACAGGCGCGTACTGCATGTGCGATCCCGGTTTTGCGCAAGGATTTCATGATCGACCCGTATCAGGTTTATCAGGCGCGGTCTTGGGGTGCGGATTGCATCTTGCTCATTGTCGCGGCGCTGGATCATGGCTTGATGGCGGAACTGGAAGCATGCGCACACGAACTGGGGATGGGCGTGCTGGTCGAAGTGCACGATGCCGATGAATTGACGGCGGCATTGCGCTTGAAGACGGCAATGGTTGGCGTCAATAACCGCAACCTGCGCACGTTCGAAACGTCGCTGCAAACCACCATCGATTTGCTGCCGCGCATTCCGCCGGACAAGCTGGTGATCACGGAATCCGGCATTTTGAAATCGGATGATGTGAAACGCATGCGTGACGCCGATGTGCATGGGTTTCTGGTGGGCGAAGCGTTTATGCGCGCGCCGGAGCCGGGTGTGGAATTGAGCCGTTTGTTCGGCTAACGTTTTGTAGAGCGCATCGTGATGCGCCAGATGTGTTAAACATGCGGCGCATCACGATGCACCCCCACTCCTACTTTGTCTGCAACCACGCCGCGCGCATGCGACTGGCCGCCACAGGTTTAGACTCAACCGTGAACGCCATCTGTGGCCCATCGTCCGTCGCCAGCTTCACCACAAACGTCATCAATTCATCGCGTCGAAACGCATGCAGCGTGATGGCGTCACCCACGCGATAACGCGTCAGCAACCCGTCCAGATTGGCCGCCGACACGCGCAAACCATCGATCGCCACCAGCACGTCACCCGCCGACAATCCGGCGCAATGCGCGGCGCCCTCTTCATACACGTTCGCCAGCTTGCAATCGCTGCCTTCTCGCGTGGTGCGCGCCCCCAGGCCGGGCTTCGCATCCCTGCGAGTATCGGCCAGGGTCACGCCGAATGGCGCCAGCAAATTCGCCAGCGGCAAATCATCTGTGCCGCGCACGAAACGATCGAGCACGCGCTTTAGCTTCAAGCCGGTCACTTCATCGAACAGCGCATCGACCTCGGATTCCGTGACGCCATGGCCGCCTTTGCGACCGCTTGAATAAAAGTCGCGGCCATAGCGCTGCCACAGCGCGCGCATCACGTGGTCCAGCGACTTCTTGCCCTTGGTTTCGGTGCGAATCGTCAGATCGAGCGCGAGCGCAACCAATGAACCCTTGGTGTAATAACTGACGATCGCATTCGGTGAATTCTCATCCTGCCGATAGTATTTGGTCCAGGCATCGAAGCTCGACTCCGCGACGCTCTGCTTGTGCCGTCCGCTGCCGCGCAATACGCCGTTGAGCGGCTTCGCCAGCAACTTGAAATACGCCGCTTCATCGATCACACCGCTGCGCACCAGCACCAGATCGTCGTAATAGCTAGTGAAGCCTTCAAACAGCCACAGCAGCGGCGTGTACGCCTCGGTGCGTAAATCGTAAGGGGCAAAAGCCGCGGGCTTGATGCGCTTGACGTTCCATGTATGAAAGTACTCGTGGCTGCACAGACCGAGGAAACCGCGATAGCCGTCGCGCATGTCTTTCTGCCCTTTGACCGGCAGATCGGCACGCGCGCAAAGCAGCGCGGTCGACGCGCGATGCTCCAGTCCGCCGTAACCATCGCCGACCGCCATCGTCAGGAACACGTAGCGATCCATCGGGGCGCGCTTGGTATTCGGCTCGAAAAAAGCGATCTGCGCTTCGCAGATTTTTTTCAGGTCCGCCGACAGGCGCGCGATATCGAGGTTCGGCACGCGGCCGGTGATGACGATATCGTGCGGGACACCGTGCGCCTTGAATGTCGCCAGTTCGAACGTGCCCATCTCGACCGGATGGTCGATCAGCGCGTCGTAATTTTCCGCAATGTAGCTGCCGAACCCGTAACGTTTGGCTTTCAATTCCGGCAATGCGGTTGCGACCCGCCATGCTTTACCGACCGCGTCATCGGGGCGCTGGATATCGACCACATGCGGCATCGCTTCCTGTCCGTCGACACGCAGGAAAACACTGGTGCCGTTGAAAAACCCGTGGGTCTGATCCAGGTGCGCCGCGCGCACCGACAAATCCCATGCATATACGTCATAGCGCAACGTCAATGGCTGGTCGCACGGCGCCGCTTGCCACGTATGCTTGTCGCGCTTTTTGAGCCCGATTTTTTTGCCGTTGGCTTTGGCGCTGATCTGAATGATGTTGCGCGCAAATTCGCGGATCATGTAGCTGCCCGGAATCCAGGCGGGCAATGCGAATATCTGCCCTGCCGGATCCGGCGTATTAACGGTCACCGTGACTTCGAACACATGGGCCGCAAGGTCCTTCGGAAGGATCGTGTATTGAATGGCGTTTTTCATGTAAATCCTATCCTCTGACATTCGCGGCAATGACGGTTAATGCGAGTGCCGCGACGACCACACACGTCAATACAAAGCGCAACCGAATAAACCAATCCGGCAAGCGATACCATACGTACAGGCGTTTATCAGCATGGTAAGCACCGGCGAAGCCCGCCATCAACACGGCAAAACCGAAACCGCCGACCATGGTGGCGAACCACGCGATCAAGGCC
>CAMLDH010000374.1 GCA_946478765.1 uncultured Oxalobacteraceae bacterium
TCAAATCCTTCGATTGCAGCATCGGGCGCGGCAGCTTATAGGCAGTCGGATCGCCGAATTGCGCGATGCGCGAAATCGGCGGCCCGCCCGGATAACCCAATCCGAGCAGTTTGGCCGACTTGTCGAAGGCTTCGCCGGCCGCGTCGTCGACCGTTTCGCCGAGCAATGCATATTGTCCGACGCCATCGACACGCATCAATTGCGTGTGGCCGCCCGATACCAGCAAGGCGACAAACGGAAAGGGTGGCGGATCGCTCGCCAGCAAGGGTGACAGCAAATGGCCTTCCAGGTGATGCACTCCCAATACCGGCTTGTCCAGCGCCAGTCCGAGGCCGCACGCGATCGAAGCGCCCACCAGCAGCGCACCGGCCAGTCCCGGGCCTTGCGTGTAAGCGATCGCGCCGATTGCATGCCGTTCGACGCCACTCGCGGCCAGTACCTGCTCCAGCAATGGAATCGCGCGCCGGATATGGTCGCGCGACGCCAGTTCCGGCACCACGCCGCCGTATTCTTCATGCATCGCGACTTGCGAATACAACGCATGGCCGAGCAAGCCGTGTTGCGTGTCGTACAACGCAAGGCCGGTTTCATCGCAGGAGGATTCGACGCCGAGAACAATCATGGAGAATGGAAGTAAGGGGGTGGCAAGCTTTTTGCAAAGCATCATTGTAAAGGAAAGCCTATTTGCTTATATCTTATGACGCTCATGACCGATTCCAAGCAACTCAAGATCGTTGTCGTCAATTCCTTGGTCGCGCCGGAAGGCGCCGACGAAGCGGCACAGGCGCAGGCCGAGCGCGCCCGTGCATTGCGCATCGGTTTGCTGGAGAGCGGCTATAACATCCTGGCCGCCTTGCCGCCGGACGCCGATCTGGCCGGGCAGATCGCCAGACTGCAGCCGGACGTCATCATCGTCGATGCGCAATCCGACGCGGCACTCAAGAAAGTGGTGGCGGCCACCGCTGATGCGCGGCGCCCAATCCTCTGCTTTACCGAGGACAACGACAAGGCAAAAATGCATGCGGCGATTGAAGCCGGCGTCTCTGCCTACGTGGTCGCAGGCCTGTCCGCCGAGCGCGTGACCGCCGTGCTCGATGTGGCGATTGCACGCTTTGAAGTCGACCAGAAGCTGCGCCACGAGCTATCTGAAACCAAACTGAAACTGGCCGAGCGCAAAGTCATCGAGCGCGCCAAAGGTCTGTTGATGGAACGTCATCATTGCACCGAAGATGACGCGTATCGCAAGCTGCGCCGCCTCGCGATGGACAAGAATCTGAAACTGTCCGAAGTAGCGCAGCGCATGCTCGATGTGGCCGACCTGCTCCTTTGAACGCCCCTTTTTGAGGCGGCGCACAAAGACGGTGCGAAAACCAAACCTGTTCTGCATCAATTTAAGGGAGAAGTACCAGCATGGGCTGGCATACCAATTGCTGAACAGAAAATAGCGCCAACGGCGGCGCAGCGATCAGTAATACGTTCCGACCAATGATGGGCCGGAACATGTGGACAAAGGCGTCCGAGTCAGTGTGAGCATGCTCACGCCGACCGGACGCCTTTCTTTTTGCCCTTATAACTTGTGTCAGAGGACAACATGACAACGAAAGACAGCAAAACCAATTTGACCCGCCGCACGATCCTGAAGACGGGCATGGCCGCCGGCACTACAGGCATTTTCGGTGGATTGGCCACCCAGGGTGCATGGGCTGCAGGTTCGGATAAGCCGGAAAAAGAAGAAGTCAAGATCGGCTTCATTCCGCTGACCGATTGTGCGTCGGTCGTGATGGCATCGGTGCTGGGTTTCGACAAGAAATACGGCATCAAGATCACGCCGTCCAAGGAGGCTTCCTGGCCCAGCGTGCGCGACAAGCTCGTCAACGGCGAACTCGATGCTGCACATGTGCTGTACGGCCTGATCTATGGCGTGCATCTGGGCGTGAGCGGGCCGAAGAAGGACATGGCGATGCTGATGAGCTTGAACAATAACGGCCAGGCGATCACGCTGTCGAAAAAACTCGCGGATAAAGGCGCGGTCGATGGCGCATCGCTGGCCAAGCTGATGAAAACCGACAAGCGCGAATACACCTTCGCGCAGACTTTCCCAACCGGCACGCATGCGATGTGGTTGTATTACTGGCTGGCGGCGCACGGCATTGATCCGATGAAGGATGCCAAGATCATCACCGTGCCGCCGCCGCAAATGGTCGCCAACATGCGGGTCGGGAATATGGATGGATATTGTGTCGGCGAACCGTGGGGTCACCGCGCGATCATGGATGGCATTGGCATTACCGGCATCACCACGCAGGATATCTGGAAAGACCATCCGGAAAAAATTCTCGGTACGACCGCCGAATGGGTGAAGAAATATCCGAACACCGCACGCGCAATGACTGCCGCCGTGCTGGACGCGGGAAGGTGGATTGACGCCAGCATGCAGAACAAACAGAAGATGGCCGAGACGATTGCCGACAAATCCTATGTCAACACGTCGGTCGACGCGATCAACCAGCGCATCCTGGGACGCTATCAGAACGGCATCGGCAAGACCTGGGACGACCCGAACTACATGAAGTTCTACAACGACGGCGCGGTGAACTTCCCGTATCTGTCCGACGGCATGTGGTTCCTGACCCAGCACAAGCGTTGGGGGCTGTTGAAGGAAGACGTCGATTATCTGGCCGTGGCCAGGCAAATCAACCAGATCGATTTGTACAAGGATGCCGCCGCGATGGCTAAAGCCAGCGTGCCGAAAGACGCGATGCGCACCAGCAAGCTGATCGACGGCGTCGTATGGGATGGCAAGAATCCGAAGGCCTATGCCGCGTCGTTCAACATCAAAGCGTAGGAGCGATCATGAGCGCAGTGATGAATAGTGCATTAAACGAACTCGTTGCAGAAACGGCACCCAAGCATATGCATGCTGGAACAGACAAAGCAGAGGCCAGGCGCCGTATTGAAGTCGGCGCCGACGCGCCCAAAGCAAGCGACAGAAAAGGGGCATTGCGGCCGTTCCTGCTTGCAGTGCTGCCGCCGATCCTCGGCATTGCGTTGCTGGTATTGGCATGGGCAATCGTATCGGTGAAAAACAGCGGCTTTCCGTCGCCGCTGATGACGTTGAACGAAGCGGTCAACCTCTTCTCCGATCCGTTCTATCAGAAGGGACCGAACGACCAGGGGATAGGCTGGAACATTCTGGCGTCGTTGAAACGCGTGGCAGTCGGCTTCGGCATGGCGGCAGCGGTCGGCATTCCGCTCGGCTTCATGATCGGCCGCTTCAAGTTTTTGGCCGGCATGTTCAATCCGATCGTCAGCATGCTGAAACCGGTGTCGCCGCTGGCATGGCTGCCGATCGGTTTGCTGGTGTTCAAGGCCGCCGATCCAGCCGCGATCTGGGCGATTTTCATTTGCTCGATCTGGCCGATGATCATCAATACCGCAGTCGGCGTGCAGCGCGTGCCGCAGGATTACATGAATGTCGCCAAGGTATTGAATCTGTCGGAATGGAAGATCCTCACCAAGATCCTGTTTCCATCGGTGCTGCCGTACATGCTGACCGGCGTGCGCCTCGCGATCGGCACTGCGTGGCTGGTGATCGTCGCGGCGGAAATGCTGACCGGCGGCGTCGGGATCGGCTTCTGGGTCTGGGACGAGTGGAATAATCTGAACGTGCCGCACATCATCATCGCCA
>CAMLDH010000375.1 GCA_946478765.1 uncultured Oxalobacteraceae bacterium
GCGGTGCGGCCAAAAGCGCATGTTTCAACTTGAGGCAGCTTCTCTATTTCACGCTTGAATTTTTCACCCGGCATCACCCTTTGCCGCTCCAGCGGCACCTAAGCGGGTGGACAAAAGTTCTTTGACAAAAAATATGGTTCATGATTGCGATATCAATTAGGCCGGAACGTATTGACACATTCGACCCCCACCCTAACCCTCCCCCTGCCCGGGGGAGGGAACCTGGCTCCTTCCTCCTGAAAGGGGGGTGTAGCAGGGAATTCGGATCGCATGCGATCCGCCTGCGGAACGGATTGCGCTTGCAAGCGCAATCCTCTCGGTTGGGATGGGGGTTGCCTGTATCTGACATCGACTAAATTCCGCTTGTCAAAGAACTTTTGTCCACCCGCTTAGTAGTCCATCACTCTTCAATTTTCAAATTGAAAGGATCGTAGGATGGGTTTCGCTGCGCTCTACCCATCCTACGAAACAACATGAAAATTGAAGGTTGGCGAACTACTAGTTTGTCACGCCACCTTGCGCATTGCCCGCCTACGCTTTTCTGATGTGCCGCCGCTTGCGTCACGACGACGTTAAAAAAACCGGTGCTCGATCAGAAGCGCTTGCGCTACCCACAGATTACGTCCCTCGCGAACAGCCGGCGCACGCAACGCCACGTACCGGATTCCATCCGAACTCTGCGCCTGCTCATCGCCCGGACACTGTAACGATGCCCTTGCTGCGGACGAGGAAAGGGCAGGGAAACTTGTGACACAGTAAAACCAGCAATCAAGCTTCTTGAATGTTGGAGGCTTGCTTTCCTTTGGGGCCTTGTGTGACATCGAATTTGACTTTTTGGCCCTCTTTGAGGGTCTTGAAGCCGCCCATTTGGATTGCAGAAAAGTGGGCAAATAAATCTTCACCACCGTCGTCGGGACTAATAAAACCAAAGCCTTTTGAGTCATTGAACCACTTCACAGTACCGGTTGGCATATCACGTCTTTCTCTAATTGTTGAACATTTCATGATCTGGACAGTACAACGTTCTTTATTTACCAGAACGTCTCCTTGACCTCTTGTCAGTCAGCATCAATGATGGCGCTGGTTGATGCGTGTGTCTAGCGGTCCAATTCAACTCGATTGATATGTATCAATGTCGCTTCCTTCCGTCGCTAGAAGCTTTGATAATTCTAGCGATTCTTAGTTCTGAATAGCGGAAGTTGCAGAATGGTGGCCAACAAGACAGGTCACAAAAATATCAGGAATGGCTATGATGATTTCAAGAGGGCGTTCGGAATCGCGGGAATTACAGGAGGAATCCATCATGCCAATCAATGAATGCTGCAACATTGACGTCGTCTGCTGCGACGCCGATGCTTCCATTCCGGACGTAGCCGCCTTGATGCGCAAACATCATGTCGGCGATGTCATCGTCGTGGAAGACAGGGACGGACTGCGCGTGCCGATCGGCATCGTAACCGATCGCGATATCGTAATTGAAACCATTGCGCTGAATGTGGCTGCCGATGCTTTTACGGCGGGCGATTTGATGAGTACGCCCATCGCGACGGTGCACGAGGATGCCGGTTTTGTCGAAACCTTGCGCCTGATGCGTAATCACAAGATACGCAGGATGCCGGTTGTCACGGCCGCCGACGCCTTGTTGGGCATCGTCACCGCCGACGACATTATCAAATTGCTGGGAACAGAATTGTCGCTGATGGCGGACGCCATCGGCGAGCAGCCGATGCGGGAAGGGCAGTTGCGCAAATAAGCCGTCTGTAGGCGCGGCGGTATGCGGTCTTCCATGCTGTGAAAGAAACCGGCGGCAGGCATATTTCCGGAAAAAGTTGCCGGCGAAGGATTGCAAGTCAAACGCCGTTCCGCCAATTTCCGTCAATTTCCGACATGCCCGAGTACCACATACAAGCTAACGCCTCCCGTATCCGCAAGCGCGTCGATGCGTTGCGCAAAGAGATTGACGAGCACAACTATCGGTATTACGTGCTCGACGCGCCCACCGTGTCCGACGCCGAATACGACCGCTTGCTGCGCGAATTGCAGAACCTGGAACGAGCATATCCGGCGCTTGTCATTCCGCAATCGCCGACCCAGCGCGTCGGCGCTGCTCCGGCGCTGGGGTTCGGGCAGGTGCGGCATGCCGTGCCGATGTCCTCGCTCGACAGCGCTTTCCACGAAGACGAGGTGATCGATTGGGATGCACGCGTGCGCCGGGGACTGCGGGCCAGCAGCCCGGTGTCGTATTCGGCCGAACCCAAGTTCGACGGCGCATCGGTGAGCTTGCGCTATGCCGATGGTGTGCTGGTGCAGGCGGGCATGCGCGGCGATGGCAGGGTGGGCGAGGACGTCACCGCGAACGTGCGCACCATACGGACCGTGCCGCTCACATTGCGAGGACGCGCGTGGCCGCAGGTCATCGAGGTGCGCGGTGAGGTGGTGATCGACAAGATGCAGTTTGACAAGCTCAATGCCATGCAACTCCGGACGGGCGGCAAAGTGTTTGCGAATCCCCGCAATGCCGCGGCCGGCAGCTTACGCCAGCTCGACCCGCGCATCACCGCCGCGCGTGCGTTGAGCTTCTTTCCTTGGGGGATAGGCGAGGTGAGCGGCGGCCGCGTGGCGGATCGCCATTCCGGCATCGTCGCGGCGCTGCGCGACTGGGGTTTTCGCATCACCGACTTGTTCTTCCGTGCAAACGGCATCAGGGAATGCCTCGACTATTACGCCGAGATCGGCCGCAAGCGCGATAGCTTGCCCTACGAGATCGACGGCGTCGTCTATAAAGTGGATGAACTGGCGGCGCGCGAACGTCTCGGCGCCACCGCACGTGCGCCGCGCTGGGCAATTGCGTACAAGTTCCCGGCCCATGAGGAAACGACGGTGATCGAGAATATCGTCGCCTCGGTCGGGCGCACCGGCGTAATCACACCGGTTGCGGTGTTGCAGCCGATGGCGATCGGCGGCGTGATCGTGATGCGCGCGACTTTGCATAATCAGGATGAGGTCGCACGCAAGGATGTGCGCGTGGGCGACACGGTGATCGTGCGCCGCGCCGGCGATGTGATTCCCGACATCGTCGCGGTCGTCACCGAGAAGCGTCCGCCACGCAGCGCGCGCTGGCAGATGCCGGAGAAATGCCCGGAGTGCGGCAGCGACGTCGTACGCGAAGCGGGGAAAGCCGTCATGCGCTGCATGGGTAGCTTGTACTGTCCGGCCCAGCGTATTGGTGCCATCCTGCATTTCGCCTCGCGCCGCGCAATGGATATTGCGGGTCTGGGGGAGCGCGTGGCGGGGCAGCTTGTAGCGAAGGATTTGGTCAAGACCGTGGCCGACCTCTATCACCTGCAGCGCGGCGAATTGGCCGGGCTCGAACGCATGGGAGACAAGTCGGCGCGCAATCTGCTCGAACAGATCGAGAACAGCAAGCGGACCACGCTGCCGCGCCTGCTTTATGCGCTGGGCATTCCGCAGGTAGGGGAAGTCACGGCGCTTGCGCTCGCCCACCACTTCGGCGACCTTGGACCGCTGATGGCAGCCGATGCAGGACAACTGCAGCAGGTCGCCGGGATCGGCGCCGCCGTGGCGGACGAGATCCATGGTTTCTTCGCTCAGACGCGCAATCGGCAGGTCATACAGCGCATGATCGATGCCGGCGT
>CAMLDH010000376.1 GCA_946478765.1 uncultured Oxalobacteraceae bacterium
GGAATCACGATCACCGGCAGGTCTTGCGGGCGCGCCCAGTCGAACACGTGCGCCAGCGGAATCGTGTCGTCCAGTTCGCCATGGATCAGGATGGTATTGGCCGGCACCGTGGGCATTGCCCATTTGCCGGCGGCACACCCGACCAGTACCAGCCGCTCCGCCGGCGTGCCGCGTGCGATCAGCCGCTGCTGCAACTGCGCCTGCACGAAGGTGCCGAAAGAAAAGCCGGCCAATGCCACTGGCAGCGTTGGGTATTGCTGCTGCATATGCGCCAGCAGCAACGCCATGTCATCGGTTTCGCCGCGGCCTTCGTCGTGATTGCCTTCGGATTTGCCGACGCCGCGGAAATTCATGCGTACCGCGACATAGCCGAGCGCGACAAATGCGCGCGCCAGGGTTTGCGCGACCTTGTTATCCATGGTGCCGCCAAACAGCGGATGCGGATGGGCGACCAGCGCAAGGCCGCGCGGTTCGGGAAATTGCGCGGCGTCCGGCAAATCGAGTGCGCATTCCAGCGCGCCGACCGCGCCGGCGATCGAAAAATGGTGGGTCTGGACGTTCATTTTTGAATGTGTCGGCGTGCTAAATCTTCAAGCGTTCGACGATTTTTCCGCCGACCAGGTGCACATCGATGATTTCATCAATGTCTTGATTGTCGACATAGGTGTACCAGGTGCCTTGCGGATAGACCACCAATACCGGGCCTTCGTCGCAGCGGTCCAGGCAACCGGCCTTGTTGATGCGGATTTTGCCGTGGCCGTTCAGGTCGAGTTGCTTGATGCGCCGTTTTGCGTGCTCCTGCGCCGCCTGTGCGCCACGGTCGGCGCAGCATGGACGGCCGTCGTCGCGCTGGTTCATGCAAATGAATACATGCTGTTGATAGTAGGGTTTGTCGTTCATGTGGGTAAAAATGCGATGGCGTCGAAAAAAGGAATGATATACAGGAATGATACACCGCCCTCAAGCCGGTTTCTGGCGATGCACCGGATGGAGCAAAAACCATAACGCGATAAACGGCCATATCAAGGATAGAAACTGTGCGGCGCCATTAAAGTTAAGAAATTTTCCTTGCACCCAGGTCTGCAGCGTTGCGACAAAGTACGGATTGGCCGGTACTGCATTGGCCACAAACAGGCTGATCATCAAGGTCAGCGCTGCCACGCGCCGCTGCGCCACCGGCGGCGCGAAGATCAAGCCGCTCAACATCACAATGCCGAGCAACAGCCCGCCTTCTGCGCCCGGCGTCAACCATGCGAATGCATTGTCGGGCGAAAACAGGAGTGCACTCGCCATTGACTTGATCATCACGGCAGCGCCGATCGTCATGACCGCGAGTGCCGCTTTCGGGGCGCGCGGGCGCAGCACGCACAGCAAGGTCAGCAATGCACCCGTCACGCCGCAGGCAGTGAGGATCGCTTCCGACAGCCAGTATTGTTCCACGCTCAGTTGCTTGCTGTGCCTGATCGCGGCACTCAAATCAATCGGCATCGATAGCCAGTTGCTCAACCAATCGGACAGGATAGGTGCGATCTGGCCGTGCCCGAGCAGATAAGCTTGCGGATAAATTTGCGCCAGCGGCCACAGTCCGATCACGATCAAGCCGCGACTGGCCTCATGCGAGAACCAGCGCCGGCGCAACAGCAGCAGGCGGCTTTGCTCCAGAAATACCGGTGTCAACAATATCCCGGCCACGGCGCCGATGACAACGCCGCCGGTATTGGTCAGCAGGTCGAGGTTGGACGCGACGCGGCTCGGCAAGAATGTCTGTCCTGCCTCCATGGCGCCGGACAACAGGATGCCAGACAACATCGCGAGCAGGAAAGCGCTGATCCCGCGTATTTGGGGATACAGCGCGAAGACCGCCAGCATGCCGAACGGTGCATACGCGGCGATGTTCGTCAGCACGTCGAACACCGTCCAGTAATGCGGCAACGGCTCGGAAAGATATGCCAGCGGCGACAGGCCGATGCTGTGCCAGCCGGAAAACGGATACCAGCTCCCATACACGATCAGCAATGCATAGACCAGTACGCCGGCGCGTGCGAACGTCGATGCGATGAGCGGATCTTCTGATTCGATTTCGGCATTATTTTTTCACAGGCAGTTGTGCCAGCCACGCCATCATGTCTGCAATCACCGCATCGCTGGCGCGCGCGAATGCCTTGACGCCGCCGGCCGCATCCGCGCTCGGCGCAGGCGCCTGGCGGGAAAACGTTTTCTGCGCGAGCAGCGTACGTCCGTTAAACACCGATGCGCGTACGACCACTTGCGCGGCGCTTGCATCGGCGCTGGAAAACGTCTGCGTGAAGTCGTCCGCTTCAAGCCGTAACACCGGGATGTTGAGTGCGCCGTCGCTGGCCGACAGCACCACGCCGCCGGCCTGCGCCAGACGCGATTTCAGGCGCTGGCTGAACAACAGCGTCGGCGCCATGGTCCAGCGGCTGCCGGCATAGGGACGCGGCTGCTGGTCGTTCGCATACGCGAGCCGGAAATACATCGCTTGATTGTTGAGCCAGCTTTGCGCCTGGGTTTCGGCCACGCTGATGGGCGGCTGATTCAATTGCTCCGACGGGGTGCCGGCGACGTACAAGGGGCCGAGATCATACAACGCCGGCGGTGTGGGTTTGAGGGTGCTGCAGGCTGTCAGCATCAGCAACGCGCTCAACAGGATGGTCATTCGACATGGTTTTTTCATGATTTCTATTTTGCAGGAGCGACGAAACCCGCTTCGCCGGGGCCAGGTGCGATGCCGGGTGCGCCGAACAGGATGCTTTGCGGACGATCATTCAGGCTCTCCAGTGTGCGGTTGAGCGCACGGAACGACGAGCGCGCTTCATGCGACAACGGCACTGCCTCCAGTTCGATTTTGTCGGCGGCAGCGCCGACTTGATCGATGGCTGCCGACAGTCGGTCGACCGCGCCATCCGGCGCCTGCAATTTGGTGCTGAGCGTATTGAGGCTGCCGGTCAGCGTACCCGCGTCCTTCGACAGCTTGTTGACCGATGTTAATGCCGCTTGCATCTCGGTTGTCAACGCCGGCAATCTGGCCAGCACCGGCTGCAACTGGCGCGGGACCGATTCGACTGCAGTTGCGGCCTGGCTCACATTGTCGAACGCGGCGAGGATCGCTTTTTGATTGTCGGGCGCCAGCAGCGTGTTGACGCGCTTGGCGACTTCTTCAGTTTGCTTCAGGATCGCCAGGCCGCGATTTTGCAAATCATCCAGCAGGCTCGGGCGCATGTCGATGCGCGCGATATGCTCCTTGGAACTGGCGACCTTGACCGGATTGCTGCCGTCATCGTCCAGTTGCACATAGGCGATGCCGGTCACGCCTTGGTAGGCGAGCGTGCCGTACGTCGACTTCGTGATCGGCGTGTCGGGGCGCACGCTGAAATGCACCAGGATCTGTCCCGGCACCTGCGGGTCGAACGTGATCGCATCGACCTTGCCGACATCGAGTCCGCGATAGCGCACCGCCGCCTGCGGATTGAGTCCGGGAATCGAGAGTTTGGTGACCATCTCGTACGGGACGCGTTCCACACGGTCGCGATTCAACCACAGGCCGATGGCTACCGCCGCGATCAACAGCACGATGGTGAAAATGCCGGCCATCAGGGCATGCGCTTTATTTTCCATAGTAAGTTTGCAT
>CAMLDH010000377.1 GCA_946478765.1 uncultured Oxalobacteraceae bacterium
TTCTCGGCCCGAACGCGCTTGATGCCGACCGGTTCCTGCGCTCGCTGGGCGTGCGGCGCAATGCGGAAGCGATTTTGGCCAAGCTGTCGCCTGATACGCGGACCGCGCTCGATGCATATGCCAAAGGCGTCAACGCCTATTTGGCGAATCGCACCAAACCCTTGCCGCCGGAATTTGTGCTGACCGGCGCGCCATCGCCGGCGCCTTGGCAACCGGTCGATTCCATCGGCTGGCAAACCATGATGGCATGGGACCTGGGCAGCAACTGGTCGCAGGAATTGTTGCGCATGCGCTTGTCGCAACGCCTGTCGCTTGATCAGATCAACGAATTCCTCGCGCCTTATCCCGGCGATGCATCGCTCAAGACGCAGGACTACACCAAACTGTATCGGGATCTGGCCGGCACCACGCAGCAACTCGCCGCAGTCGCCAAGGTGGCGCCGCCTTCATTGATCGATGGCATGGGTTCGAATAACTGGGTCGTATCCGGCGCGCGCTCCGAAACCGGCAAACCCTTGCTCGCCAACGATCCGCATCTGGGCTTGTCGGCACCGGCGCTGTGGTATTTCGCGCATCTGTCGGCGCCTGGATTGAACGTGATCGGGGCGACGCTGCCGGGCATACCGAGCATCGTTCTCGGGCGCACCGATCGGATTGCATGGGGTTTCACCAACACCGCACCGGACGTGCAGGATTTGTATATCGAACGCGTCAATCCCGCCAACGGACGGCAATACCAGACGCCGGACGGCTGGGCCGATTTCAAGATACGCAATGAAATCGTCAAGGTCAAAGGCCAGCCGGATGTCAACCTGGAAGTGCGTGAAAGCCGGCATGGTCCGGTGATCACCGGTGCGTTGCCGATCATGGCGAAGGCGCCGCTCGACGCAAAGAAATACGTGATCGCATTTGCCTGGACGGCATTGCGGCCGGATGACGTGACGCTGCAGGCCGGCGTCAAACTGAACCGCGCCAGGAACTGGACAGAATTCCTGGAGGCCGCGAAGGATTTTGGATCGCCGCAGCAGAATATCGTGTATGCCGACGTCGAGGGCAATATTGGATTCATCGCGCCGGCACGGGTGCCGATCCGCAAGCCGGACAACGATCTCAACGGACTGGCGCCCGCACCGGGGTGGGATGCGCGCTACGACTGGGATGGTTTCATTCCGTTCGATCAATTGCCGCGGCAGTTCAATCCGGCATCGCAACGCGTGATTACCGCAAACCAGAAAATCGTGGACGGCGATTATCCGTATTTCCTGACCAGCGAGTGGGCGCTGCCATTCCGCGCCAATCGCATCACGGCATTGATGGATGCCAAACAAAAACACAACATGAACAGTTTTGCAGACATCCAGAAAGATGCAGTATCGCTTGCCGCGCAAGAATTGTTGCCGATGTTGCGCAAGACCACGCCCTTGTCCAGCCGTGCGAAGGGTGCACTGGACGCACTGTCGAAATGGAATGGTGCGATGGATGCCAATCGCATCGAACCGCTGATTTTCAATGCATGGTTACGTGAGGCATCGCGGCAGATTTTTTCCGACGAGCTTGGCGCAGACCTGATGCAAGACTATTGGGAACAGCGCAATGTGCACCAGTCGATGGTTAACGTGCTGCACGATATCAATGGCCAGGGACGGTGGTGTATCGATACCGGCAAACCTGCGTCCGCCAAGCCGCAAAATTGCAATGAGGTGTTATCGAACTCACTGGAGGCGGCGCTTGCCGATCTGGAAAAACGCTACGGGGCCGACATGTCGCAATGGCAGTGGGGCAGGGCGCATTTTGCGCGCTCCGAACATCGTCCTTTCGGCAAGGTCACGCCGCTGGCGGCATTATTCGATATCCGCATACCGACGCCGGGCGATACATTTACCGTCAACGTCGGCCGTCATAACCTGCGCGACGAGAACGCGCCATTTGCCAATCGCCATGCGGCCAGTTTGCGCGCACTGTACGACTTGTCGGATCTGGAAAATTCACGCTTCATGCATTCCACCGGTCAGTCGGGCATTGTCTTTTCTCCGCTGTATCGCAACTATTCGGAGCGCTGGGCGCAGGTGGCGTACCTGCCGATGAAAATGAAGCGCGATGCAGTGGAGGTGAATAAACTGGGTACCCTGACGCTGCGTCCGTGACGATTTTTTATCCTGCTCCCCGTTGATCAGGGCAAAGAAAAACGCCGTGCCGAGCGCAGCAATTCTCTGTTGCAGAGAATTGGAATTTTCATCAGGGAATAACGGGTTTTACTTTGGCGGCAGCTTCCTTGGCTTTGATACGGGCAGCCCCGACGTCTTGGTCGGTTGCCAATGCCACGCCCATGCGGCGCCGTGCAAACGATTCCGGTTTGCCAAACAACCGGATGTCCACGTCCGGCACCGACAACGCGTCGGCGACGCCTTCGAAGGCAACGACCTTTGCCTCGTGCTGACCGTAGATCACGGCAGACGCGCCAGGTATTCGCAGCGCGACATTGACCGGCAAACCAAGGATCGCCTTCGCGTGGAGTTCGAATTCGCTTTGCACCTGGCTGGCCATGGTGACCATGCCGGTATCGTGCGGACGCGGACTCACTTCGGAAAACCATACCATGTCCTCCTTGACAAACAGCTCCACGCCGAACAGGCCGAGCCCGCCCAGGTTATCCGTTACTTTCTTTGCGATCTCTCGCGCGCGCGCGAGTGCCGCAGGATGCATCGGATGCGGCTGCCATGATTCGACATAATCGCCCTGGACCTGAACATGACCGATCGGCTCGCAAAAATGCGTCACGACCGCGCCGTTTTGATCGCGTGCGCGCACCGTCAGTTGCGTGATTTCATAGTCGAAATCAATGAAGCCTTCGACGATGACGCGACCGGCGTCGACCCGGCCGCCTGCTGCAGCATAATTCCACGCCGATTCGACTTCGTTCGGTCCGTCGATTTTGGATTGGCCCTTGCCGGACGATGACATGACGGGTTTGATCACGCATGGAAAACCGATCTGGCTGCATGCAGCTTTCAATTCAGCCAGGCTATCGGCGAAACGGTAAGGGGAGGTCGGCAGGCCAAGTTCTTCCGCCGCCAGCCGGCGTATGCCTTCGCGATTCATGGTCAGCCACGCCGCACGCGCGGTCGGGATCACGGTCGCTTTACCGGCTTTTTCGAGTTCAAGCAGCGTCGCGGTCGCGATCGCTTCGATTTCCGGCACCACGAGATCGGGCTTTTCCTGTTCGATCAACGCCGCCAGTGCAGCGCCATCGGTCATGTTGATGACGTGGGAGCGGTGCGCAACCTGATGCCCCGGCGCATTGGGATAACGGTCGACGGCGATGACTTCCACACCCAGACGCTGCAGCGAAATGATCACTTCCTTGCCGAGCTCGCCCGAGCCGAGCAGCATGACCTTGGTGGCGGATGACGAGAGTGGTGTGCCGAGTCGGGCGAGTGTCTTCATGGTGGTAAAGAATCCGGAGGAGGGTGAGTATTCATTGGCAGGGCGACAATACCAAATCCTGGCTCTTTTGGACAGGCAAAAGCGTCAAGAATTCGGATATTGTCGATTTTGCAGGCACGGCTGTCATGCACGGCGCGAATCAAATTGTGGCGGTGCAGGCATTGAGGCTGCGCAGATGCAAAAAACCGCCAGC
>CAMLDH010000378.1 GCA_946478765.1 uncultured Oxalobacteraceae bacterium
AGCGATCACGCCCGACGATCTGCCGGAATTCCTCCGCATCCTCGAAAAGAACGAAATCCACATGTCGCCCCCGGCCCGGATACTCACGCGCCTGATGCTGCTGGTGTTTGTGCGCACCAGCGAACTGACCGAAACGCCGTGGCGCGAAATCGACCTCGACCATGAAGTATGGGTGATCCCGTGGCAGCGCATGAAGATGGGCAAGCGCAAGGTCAACCCGCGCAAGGTCGATCATCACGTGTTCCTGCCACGCCAGGGCTGGGCGCTGCTGCGGGAACTGCATGCGTTCACGGATGGCAGCAAATATCTTTTCCCGAACCGTAATGACCACGAGCGCCCCGCCAGCAACTGGGGAATACTGGCGGCGTTAAAACGCATGGGATACAGCGGCAGGATGACCGGGCACGGCTTCCGTTCGCTGGCGATGGGGGTGATCAAGGAGCGGCTCGGCTATCGGCATGAAGTGGTGGATCGTCAGTTGTCGCACCAATCCGGCGACACCTACGGTGAAGCGTACGACCGCGCCGAATTCAAGGAAAAGCGCAAGAAAATGATGCAGCAGTATGCCGACTACCTGGATACGGTGGCGAGCGCCAGTAGGGACGGAGCGTGACGACTGAAATAATGACGGAAAATCTGCACAGTCAGTATCGACCATTCCCTAACTGGTGTCGCCTGTCACCACGCTCTGCTTGAGGGTCTGCACTGCAGCGATTATGTAGAAAAAACCATAGAGCAACATTCCGGACGCCGTTTCGTTCAGTCGGCATCAAACGCTCGTTTTATTTCAATTGAGATAGTCAGTTCAGCACTGTGCTGGCCATTACATTTTCAATATTTGCACTCGCAGCAATTAGGCCTAAGCAGCACTTGCCTAGGCCTAATGCCCTAAGGGCTAGTAGTTATCCCGTCTGTACCTAAGCAGGTCCGCAAAAGTAAATTGACAAAACATGTTTCAACCAAAAATGCTTGGACAGCACTCCCGAGGTTTGCAATGCTTCCTGATCCGACAGCCCCCCCCCGGTGTCAGGATAGTTGGTAAGTTGCCGATTCAGGCATCTCAACCACTTCCGGGGGCTGGAGCCACACGATGTCACGCATACCACAAGCCCGCAAGGAAGCGATTCTGAACAAGATGTTGTCCCCGCATCCTCCGACGATCGTTGCCTTGTCGAAGCAGGAAGGCATTTCGGAAGCGACCTTATACAATTGGCGCAAACAATTGCGTCAGAAAGGACGCCCCGTGCCTGAACATGACCGCACCAGTGATAACTGGTCTGCCCAAACAAAATTTGCCGTCGTAGTCGAGACCGTGACATTCACCGAAATTGAGCTGGCCGAATACTGCCGCAGCAAAGGGCTGTATCCAGACCAGATCAAGGCCTGGCGTGATGCCGCTATTGAATCGCAAGATAGCAGTCAGCAAACTGCCGCCGTCCATCAGCAGCAGGGTCGCGAATACCGCAAGCAGATCAAGCGTCTAGAGGCAGATCTGGCCCGCAAGGAAAAGGCGTTGGCGGAGGCGGCAGCACTGCTGATCCTGCAAAAAAAGATGCGTGCCCTCTGGGAGGAGGGCGAGGACGAATGACCTCCCTGATGGAACGACAGCGCATCATTGGCAACATCGACGAAGCATGTGGCAGCGGCGCTACACTGCACCGCGCCTGTCGCATTGCCGGCGTGTCGCTCAACTGCTGGTACCGTTGGCAGCAAGACAGTATCGTGCTGCCGGATCGACGTCCCGAAACACTGCGCGGTGATCCCGCCAACAAACTCAGTGTTGAGGAGCGGCGCGAGATTCTGGTTGTGTGCAACAGTGCGCGTCTGGGCAGTCTACCGCCCAGCCAGATCGTGCCTCTGCTTGCCGACGAAGGGCGTTATCTTGGCTCGGAATCGAGTTTCTACAGGGTGCTGCGAGAAGCTGGACAAGCCTATCGTTGCGGTCGCGCCGCCAGTCCACGCACCGTGAGCAAACCGGCCAGTCATACCGCCACGGCTCCCAATCAAGTTTGGTCTTGGGATGTAACGTGGCTGCCGGGCGCGGTGAAAGGACAGTTCTACAAGCTCTACCTGATTGAAGACATTTTTAGCCGCTTCCCCGTTGGCTGGGAAGTGCATGATGAAGAGACCGGCGAACTGGCGGCCGAACTGGTTCAGCGCAGCGTTCTGGCCCAACGCTGCGCGAATCGGCCATTGGTTCTCCATTCCGATAACGGTGCGCCGATGAAAAGCTATAGTCTCAAAGCAAAGATGGAAGCTCTGGGCATTGTGGCGTCGCACAGCCGGCCGCGAGTATCGAATGACAATCCGTTCTCGGAGGCGTTGTTCCGCACATTGAAATATTGGCCTCAATGGCCCAGGAAAGGCTTTGCGACCATCGAACTCGCACGCCAATGGTCCAGCGCTTTATTCAGTGGTACAGCCATGAGCATCGCCATAGCGGCATCCGATTCGTGACGCCTGCCCAACGGCATCACGGGCAAGATAAAGATCTGCTGGAACGCCGCCATGAGATCTACCAGGTAGCCCGCGATGCGCATCCGGAGCGATGGAGCGGCGGCACAAGAAACTGGCGCTGGATCGATCGGGTGCAACTCAATCCGGATCGGGAAATGCTGATGCAATATCGGCGTACTGCGTGTTGACGGCGATCGCATCCTTGCCTTGCCCCCAAAGCGTCTCCATCGGGTTGAGTTCCGGTGCCCGCTTCGGCAGCCAGAGCAACCGGATCTGCAATTTATTCGCCAAGGCTTGCGAAGCGGCCGCCGTATGGCTGGTATCCCCATCCAGCAGCAGAACCACATGCCATCCACGATAGTGACGCCGGACTTCTCGCAGAAATGCTTGAAAATCGACCGCGTATTGCTTCTCCCTCACCAGAAACACGCGATGGCCGGTGGCCAGATTCATGGCGCCGAACACCACGCGCCGCGCGTTCCGCCCGCTCAGCATGACTTGCGCCGGTTGGCCACGCAGCGACCACATCGCCCGCAATGGCGGAAACAGCAGCAAATCGGTCTCATCCTCAGCCAGCACGACGCTGCGCCTGGGCAAACCAGAGAGGGCGCGGCGAATTTGGCGTTTTTTTCTCTCGCTCCGGATCGGGCGTCAGAACGTAACGCGGCCGTTTCCATCCATATCCCAGTCGATGCAAACCGCGGCGGATCGTGTCGTCGGAATATTCCTCGTCCGTGTTCTGCCGTAACTGGTCCCGCAACAGTCGAACGGTCCAATGCGTCGCATGGTAACCGAATCGTTCCGGAGGCAGCATCAGCAGCGTCGTCAGCAACACATCAAATGTTTCACCGATACGAGGGGGCCTTCCTGAACGTGGCACAGTACTCAATCCGGCAGCGCCACCGCGTTCCTGAAAGCGTGCGATCCAGGCGTAGACGCTCTGGCGGCTCACGC
Source organism: uncultured Oxalobacteraceae bacterium (assembly GCA_946478765.1). The sequence continues at coordinate 3,412 of CAMLDH010000378.1, forward strand.
CCAGCAATTCCGCAACTGCACTCACTGGTTCGCCCCGGTCGTATTCCAACATCGCAAGCACACGTCGGTAAAGGCGCGCATCACGTACTTGCCGCAGTTTCGTACGCAGCTGGCGTCGCTCGCGAGTCGTCAGTTTTGCTTTGCTCATGGCACTTTCCTCCACCTTCGAGAAAACCATGGGCACAGTCTATGTCAATTTACTTTTGCGGACCTGCTTAG
>CAMLDH010000379.1 GCA_946478765.1 uncultured Oxalobacteraceae bacterium
TTGTCCGCCGCACCGAAAGTGCCGGCCTCGACGACAAACAAGATTATGTCCGATGCGGTCAATGTATTGGCAACCGTTTTATTGAGCGTCTTGTTCAGTGCATTGGCATGCCGCGTCTGAAAGCCGGGCGTGTCTACATAAATGAATTGCGCATCTTCAATCGTCTGTATACCCGTGATCCGATGCCGCGTGGTTTGCGCCTTGCGCGAAGTAATGCTTACTTTGGCGCCGATCAATGCGTTCATCAGCGTCGATTTACCGACATTCGGACGACCTACGATCGCGATGTATCCGCAACGGAAGTCGGAGGGCGTAGCGGATTGTGTCATGCGGTTTTTGAGTGTGGTGCGACATGCGCTTTAAGCGGCTCAGCCAGCTGCTTGTCAGCATCGGCCTTGTTCATCGCCTGGGGATCGGATTTTTGTTCAACGGCCGGTTCGGCTTTCACATCGCCTTTTACCGCCTGCTTCGGATCGTCTTTGGACTGCTCCGGTTTAAGCTCTTGCTTGCCATCGTGCTTAAGTTCACTCTTCGCTGCCGATTTGGCCGATGATTTGGGCATTTCCGGCGGCACATCAAGCTGCACTGTGGCGATACCTGCCAGCTTGAGTTGCGCGGTACGCGGTTTGGCCTTGCGGGTTGCAGAAGGTGCCTTGACAAGCGCCGCTTGCACCGCTTCCAATGCCAATTTGGCTGCGGCCTGCTCGCCGGCGCGACGACTGCCGCCGGTGCCGAACACCTGGATATCCAGCTTGGGTACCAGGCATTCAATCTCGAATTCCTGGTTATGCGCGGCGCCATGCGTGGCAACTACATTGTATTGCGGAAGTGCGATTTTTTTCCCCTGAAGGAATTCCTGCAGCAAAGTTTTCGCGTCCTTGCCCAGTGTTCTTGGATCGACCGTATCAAGAATCGGAATATAAAGTGCACGAATGACATCACGTGCAACATCGAATCCCGCATCCAAAAAAATGGCGCCAAACAGTGCCTCCAGCGTGTCCGCCAGAATGGATGGACGCCGGAACCCGCCGGATTTCAACTCACCCTCGCCTAGTCGCAAGAATTGAGAAAGCTCCAACCGCTGTGCGATTTCGTACAGTGTTTGCTGTTTGACCAGATTGGCGCGAACACGCGATAAATCACCTTCATCGATTTTGGTATAGCGATCAAACAACAACGATGCGACTACGCAATTCAGGATGGAATCACCCAGAAACTCCAGTCGTTCGTTATGCAGGCTGCTGTGGCTACGATGCGTCAAAGCCTGCTGCAGCAATGCAGCATTCTTGAATGTGTGGCCTAGCCTATTTTCCAGCAACATTGCATCCATTTTGATTCGCCGTTTTGCTTCTACTCTGCCACTTTCCTGGTTGAACTTTTCGCAGTGGAGCCCTCATATTCAAGCAACAGGCTGGCGGGTCCCACCAGTGGAATTTTTTTCTGATATGCAAAGCTGATGTCAATATCATTGCCATTTCTGGTAATTTCCAGATCCTTGCCCGTGATTGCAGTGATGTAACCGACATCCGCCTGCTTATCGAAGGATGCCTGGATTTCACGTACAGTCGTGCCAGATGCTTTCGCTGTCGCAATTGCCTTGTTGATCGACATGAACTCCGTCACGGTCGGTGCTATTTTCAGAGCCAATATGCCGATTACGCCGAGGGCAGCAAGAACAAAAATGAGACTAACCAACGAAAGGCCGTCTTGCCTGATTCTGGACCTCAATTCCATAGCTGGTTCCCTGCCCTTTTATTGAAAGCTGCCGATGCGCTTAGGATTGCTCAAATTCATCCATACAAAAAATGCTTTTCCGACAATATTTTTATCCGGCACAAATCCCCAATAGCGGCTATCCAGGCTGTTATCCCGATTATCCCCCATCATGAAGTATTGTCCAGCGGGGACGCTACAGGTAAAACCTTCGGCATTGTAGCTGCACAAATCCCGGCGCGGAAAATCATGAGGATTCGGCACAAAGGCCGGCGCCCGCTCGTCATTCAGGATTTTGTGATCCACCCCTGTCAAATTTTCCACATACTGCTTGGAGTAACTCAAATGCTCTTCATCCAGATAATCCGGCATCGGCTTGTAAGAGGCCTCTTTACCATTAATCGTTAAGCGCTTGTTTTTATAGGTTATTTTATCACCTGGCACACCGACCACGCGCTTAATATAATCAAGCGAAGGATCTTCCGGATACTTGAATACCATGACATCGCCACGCTGTGGGTTGTTCATTTCAATTATTTTTTTGTTAATAATTGGCAATCGAACGCCATAAGTGAATTTATTTACCAAGATCAGATCACCCACCAGCAGTGTCGGCACCATCGAACTGGATGGAATTTTGAATGGCTCATACAGAAAAGAGCGCAAAAAGAACACGAGCGCGATAACCGGGAAAAAGCTGCCGGAGTATTCAATCCAAGTCGGCTGGCGCAACAGGTTTGTTTCCAGCGCCGCACGGCCGCTCTCATCGAGTTTGATGCCTTCCGCCTTCAGCTTTGCGTTACGCGCATCGAATTCGGCCAACGCGGCATCCGCTTTTGCGCGGCGCTGCCTAGACAGGTAAAACACATCGAGAAACCAGATAATGCCGGTGATGATCGTGAGGATAAACAGGATCAGTGCAAAATTACCCAAAATCGCTTGCAGGTTCATTTATCGTCCACTTGTAGAATTGCCAGGAATGCCTCTTGCGGAATCTCTACCGAGCCCACTTGTTTCATGCGCTTCTTGCCGGCCTTCTGCTTTTCCAGCAGTTTGCGCTTGCGACTGATATCGCCGCCGTAGCATTTAGCCAGCACGTTTTTGCGCAGTGCCTTGACGTTTTCACGCGAGATGATGTTCGAACCGATCGCCGCCTGAATCGCCACATCGAACATTTGACGCGGGATCAGTTCACGCATTTTTGCTGCGACTGCGCGCCCCCGATATTGGCTATTGGAGCGATGGACGATAATTGCGAGCGCATCGACCTTCTCGCTGTTGATCAGCATATCGACCTTGACCACGTCGGATGCGCGATTTTCCTTGAACTCGTAATCCATCGACGCATAGCCGCGCGAGGTGGACTTTAGCTTGTCGAAGAAATCCAGCACGATTTCCGCCATCGGCATTTCATAGGTCAATTTGACCTGTTTGCCGTGGTAGTTCATGTCGAGTTGCACACCGCGCTTTTGCGTACACAGCGTAATGACCGAGCCGACATATTCCTGCGGCATGTAGAGGTTGACCGTGACGATCGGTTCACGGATTTCTTCAATCTTGGAGGGGTCAGGCATCTTCGATGGATTGTCTACCATCAAGGTAGTGCCGTCGCGCAGTACCACTTCATAAATCACCGTCGGTGCAGTGGTGATCAAATCCATGTCGAACTCGCGTTCGAGGCGCTCTTGCACAATTTCCATGTGCAACAAGCCGAGGAAGCCGCAACGGAAGCCAAAACCCAGCGCCTGCGATACTTCCGGCTCATACTGCAACGCCGCGTCATTCAATTTCAGCTTTTCCAGCGAATCACGCAACGCATCATACTGATTGGCCTCGACCGGGAACAAGCCCGCAAACACCTGGGGCTGTACTTCCTTGAAACCCGGTAGCGCTTCCGCAGCGGGTTTGGCGG
>CAMLDH010000380.1 GCA_946478765.1 uncultured Oxalobacteraceae bacterium
TATGGATTCCCGCCTGCGCGGGAATGACGGGGAAACTGACTGCCCGCTCTCAAACGTAAGTGCCCGCCCGCAACCGGCATGATGGATAAATAGTATGTCAAAATATTTTTGACGGCCTGCTTAACTTTCTTTATCCGCCCGCCAGTTTTTTCTTCAGCAAGTCAGTCAATTGCGCCGGGTTGGCTTTGCCCTTGCTCGCTTTCATCGCCTGACCGATCAAGGAATTGAATGCCTTCTCCTTGCCTGCGCGGAATTCTTCCACCGATTTGGCATTCGCCGCCAGGACTTCATCGATGATGGCTTCGAGCGCGCCGCTGTCGGAAATCTGCTTCAAGCCCTTCGCTTCGATGATGTCATCCGCCAGCGTTGCCTTATCCGATTTCGCTTCCCACATCGCGCCAAATACTTCTTTTGCGATCTTGTTGGAAATCGTGCCGTCCGCGATGCGTTGCAACAGCAGCGCGAGCTGCGTTGCCGTCACCGGCGCCGTTGCGATGTCGGCGCCTTCACGGTTCAAGGTCGACGCCACATCGCCCATCAACCAGTTCGCCGCCGGCTTCGCCTGTTCCTTGCCGGTCATCCCCACCACCGCCTCAAAGTAGGTCGCCATCGCTTTCGATTGCGTCAGCACGGCGGCATCGTATTCCGACAAGCCATAGTCGCGCACGAAGCGCTCGCGCATCGCGCCCGGCAATTCGGGCATCGCCGCTTTCACGCGCGCGATCCAGTCCTGTCCGACAACCAGCGGCGGCAAATCGGGATCGGGAAAATAGCGATAATCCTGTGCATCTTCCTTGCTGCGCATCTCGCGCGTTTCCTTCTTGTCCGGATCGTACAGGCGCGTTGCCTGCACGACTCTGCCGCCGTCCTCGATCAGCTCGATCTGGCGCCGCACTTCATAGTTGATGGCGTCTTCCAGGAAGCGGAACGAGTTCAGGTTCTTGATCTCGCAACGCGTGCCGTATTCCTTCTGCCCGAGCGGACGCACCGACACGTTCGCATCGCAGCGGAACGAGCCTTCCTGCATGTTGCCGTCGCAAATGCCGAGCCAAGTCACCAGCGAGTGCAGCGATTTGGCATACGCAACCGCTTCTGCGGCGCTGCGCATATCGGGTTCGGTCACGATTTCCAGCAGCGGCGTGCCGGCGCGATTGAGGTCGATGCCGGTCATGCCGTGATAGTCTTCATGCAAGGACTTGCCTGCGTCTTCTTCCAGATGCGCGCGCGTCAATTGCACGGTCTTCAGTTCGGCCTTGCCATCTTTTTCCAGCACGAAGGAAAGCGTGCCGCCCTGCACCACGGGGATTTCAAACTGGCTGATCTGATAGCCCTTCGGCAAATCAGGATAGAAATAATTTTTGCGCGCAAACACCGATTGCGGCGCAATCGTCGCACCGATCGCCAGGCCGAACTGGATCGCGCGTTCCACCGCCCCCTTGTTCATTACCGGCAACACGCCGGGCAATGCCAAATCGACCGGGCAGGCTTGCGTATTCGGTTCCGCGCCGAAGCGGATCGGTGCGCCGCTGAAAATTTTCGATTGGGTCGTGAGCTGCGCATGCGTCTCCAGACCGATGACTACTTCCCACTGCATATTGACCTCGTTCCTAGTTTGATGCGATTGCGGCCCTCCGGGAGCGGGAGGGAATGCCGCTGATGATTCCGCCGCTTCGATTATTCTTCATACCGGCACGCGCCGGTTTTCAAATCCACCGACAATTCCGAAAAATTGCTGCGCGATCCACACAGTGCCGGGCAGGTCGGCTTGAGCTGCAGGGTATCGCCATTGCGTTCGAGCCGGATCGTGCAATTGAATCCATGTTCGAAATTGTAGCCGCGTCGCATCCTTGCCGTCCGCGCATTGGTCAGGCTGATGCGCCATGATTCGCCTCTCGCCTCGGCTTGCAAGCCATCGGCTTCATCGATGCTGCATTCAAAACCATGCGTGCGGCGAAACAGCGATGATTCCCAATGAAACGTCTCGATGCGATTGCCGTCGAGACGGATTTCGCCGGTATCCGCATACAGTGCGCGCTGGTTGTCTTCGTCGCGCGTGTCGCTGCAGGAAAAGCGTGTGCTTAACTGCTGCGCCAATGCTGCAGGGGCGGTGCTGCACACCAGCATCAGCGCTAGCGGGCGCATGATGCGCAAGGCAAAGCCGGACATGAATTTCATACGCACTGCGGCTGCTGCCGATGCCAATCGGTGGCCTGCTGATACTGATGCGCGACATTGAGCAGTCGCGCTTCATTGAAGTAGTTGCCGATGATTTGCAGGCCGACCGGGCGTTTCGCATTCTTGTCGCCCTGACCGAAGCCGCATGGAATCGACATGCCGGGCAGACCGGCCAAGCTGGTCGACAACGTGAAAATATCGGCCAGATAATTGGCGACCGGGTCATCCGTCTTGTCGCCCAGGTCCCACGCGACGGTAGGCGACACCGGTCCCATGATGACGTCGCACTGCTTGAACGCTTCCTGAAAATCCTGCGCGATCAGGCGTCGGATTCGTTGCGCCTGCAGATAATACGCATCGTAATAACCGTGCGACAGCACATACGCGCCGACCAGGATGCGGCGTTTGACTTCGTCGCCAAAACCTTCGGCGCGCGTCTTCTTGTACATGTCGGACAGGTCTTTGTATTCCTTGGCGCGGTAGCCGTAGCGCACGCCATCGAAACGGCTCAGGTTGGAGGACGCTTCGGCCGGTGCGATCACGTAATACACGGGGATCGACAGCTCGGTTTTCGGCAATGAAATATCGACCAGCGTTGCGCCGAGTTTTTCATATTCCTTTAACGCCGTGCGCACGGCCTGTTCGACATCGGATGCCAGTCCGGGGCCGAAATACTCACGCGGCACGCCGATTTTCAAGCCCTGCAAATCCTGCTTCAAATCGCGGGCGAAATCTTCGCCGGCGCGCTCGATGCTGGTCGAATCGCGCGCATCGAAGCCAGCCATCGCATTCAACAGCAGTGCGCAATCCTCGGCCGTTTGCGCCATCGGACCGCCCTGGTCGAGCGACGATGCGAATGCAATCATGCCGTAGCGCGACACACGGCCATAGGTCGGCTTGATGCCGGTGACGCCGCACAGCGACGCCGGCTGGCGAATCGAGCCGCCGGTGTCGGTCGCGGTGGCCGCAGGCGCCAGGCGTGCGGCAATCGCGGCCGCCGAGCCGCCGGACGAGCCGCCCGGAATAGCTGTGTTATCCCAGGGATTCTTGACCGGACCGAAAAATGAATTTTCGTTGGAAGAACCCATCGCAAATTCATCGCAATTCAATTTGCCGAGCGTGACCATGCCGGCATGGTTGAACTGTTCGACCACGGTTGCGTCGAAGGGGCTGGTGTAATTCGCCAGCATCTTCGAACCGGCGCTCGAGCGCCAGCCGCGCGTGACAAAAATGTCCTTGTGCCCGATCGGGATGCCGGTCAGCGGCGTTGTGTCGTTTTGCGCAATGCGACGGTCCGCTGCGGCAGCTTGCTGTAACGTCAACTCGCGATCGACGTGGATGAATGCATTGAGATCGCTGTGCGCAATGCGGTCCAGATACAGCTGCGCCAGCTCGGTGGCGGAGATTTGTTTGGCATGCAACAGCGCCGAGAGTTCTGTGAGGGT
>CAMLDH010000381.1 GCA_946478765.1 uncultured Oxalobacteraceae bacterium
GCGCGCGCGTCATCTGCTCGACCGCGCGTTGACGGCGCCGCTCGTTTTCCACCACATCGACGCGCACCGGCACATTGCGCGGATGCGCGGGATCGACTTCGATGGTGGCGAACACGGTGCGGAAGTAACCGCTGTCCTGCAGGCGCGCCTGCAATTCCGTCAGCTTGTCCTGCGAGAACCGATCGCCCGGCTCGATCGGATTGAGGTGCTCGATCATCTCGCGCGAGTAGCGCTTCAAGCCCTCTATGTGCAATCCATCGAAGGTGAAGGCGGGACCGGAATCGACTTCGACGGTCAGTGTTGCGCCATGCTGTTCCGGATCGATGCGGGCTTCACTTTGCGCGATCCTGGCCGCCGGGAAATCCCGGTTCAGCAATCCTTTCAACAGCGCGCTCTTCGCATCGTTCCATGCGGCCTGACGGAACGGGTCGCCTGGCGTCAAGGGCCATTGCCGGCGCAACCGAGCGGTGCGCTCGGCATACGACGCGTCTGCAACTTCGCCGATAAAGCGGATATCGACCGCCACGACACGCGTGGGCGCACCCGGATTCAGGTTGAAGCGGGCAATCCAGCGTCCGTCTTCCTGCTGCAAAGCAGTATCGATCGCGGGAGAAAAATAGCCCTCAGTGGCCAGCAATTCGCGTATCTGCGGCGGCGTGGCGGCAACCAGTCGCTGCAGTTCTTCGACACGCATATCGGCGTCGGTCTCGTGCCGGCGAATCTCCAGGTAGTTGTTCAGTAATGTGGTCAGCGGTCCGGCGCCGTTGATTTCCACCGCATAGCGTACCGGTTGCGCGTGCGCGATGGCAGGAGGGAAGAGGGCGGATGCCAGCAACGCAATCAACCAGAACTGTAAGCAGTGCCAACGTGCAGTGTCTCGCATGCTGCACAGCAGGAAGTGGAAGAGATGCCGGCGAGAGCCTGGCTTTTTGGAACCATTCATCGACGATATTGTATAGGCTTACCTCCTTGTAAATATAGTGTGGCAAAAGTCTGCGTTGTCCTTTGCCGAGAATGCTGTTCTTATTTGATCGCGGTCAATATTGCACTCGTAAAAATACCGTCCGGTAGATCAACCAGATGAAGCGAGTAGTCCGACACACGCCCGCGAATTTTCGTATTGCCTCGTATTTTCTCTTTAAACCTGAAAATTGATTTTTCTCTTTGGATCTGAAAATTGACAAGTCTCGTAGCCTCGTAGGGTGGTGTTCTTTGCCAAGATAGTCGGAGATAAATTGTGAATTACGAAGTTTTTTTGAATTTCATATTGCGGCGGATTTTCGCGCGCATCTTCAATGAAGCTTCAGTTAACTCTGATCGAACTCTCACTTCGGCCAATTCCTGATGGTGCGTTAGCGTCGCTTCAATTGCAGCTTCAGACTGAAACCGGTTACTCAACGCAATTCGTAGGGCGCATCGCGATGCGCCGGATGTTTTAATGCACCCGACCAAGCACGCGTAACCTGTTTTTCAGATGGCGAGTTGGTCGGTAAGCTTGAGGGCTTGGCGCAGGGATGCGGTAAACATCCGGCGCATCGCGATGCGCCCTACGGCCCTATTGGGCGCGCAGGCTGACCGCCTTTGGCCATGATGTCAAACTGATCGCTGCGCAGCATACACGTGCTTATGTCAGCGGCAACAAGAACGACGCCAATGATGCGGCAGCGATTGCCGAAGCACGTTCGCGTGAATCGACCAAGTACGTGCCGATCAATACCGAAGCACAGCAGGATTTGCAAATGCTGCATCGTGCCAGGCGCGCCTTGATGGTCGAGCGCAATGCGATGATTTATCGCATCCGTGCTTTTGCGGGGGAATACGGTCAAGTATTTCCAGTAGGCGTAGCCAAGTTCCGTGCCGCGTTTGCCATATGGATTGCCGACGATAAGAATGGTTTGTCCGGCTCGGCCATCAGCACCTTCGGCGACTTGACGGCACAGTTGGATGACAAGGAGACGCGGATCGCCGCTTATGATGTGCGTCTGCAGCAAGCGGCCAAATCGGATGAACGCGCCAAGCGGCTGCTGGAAGTGCCTGGCATTGGCACGATCACGGCAACGGCCGTGTTGGCCAGCGTAGCGGATGCGCATCACTTTGACAGTGGGCGTGATTTCGCTGCCAATCTGGGATTGGTGCCGCGTGAGCACAGCAGTGGGGGTAAGCAGCGTCTGTATGGCATTACCAAGCGAGGCGATGTGTATCTGCGCACCTTGCTCATTCACGGCGCACGCAGCGCCTTGCGATGCGCCGGCGAGAAGCCGGATCGCTTGCTGCGCTGGGCTGTCAAGCTCGCGGAAAAACGCGGCGCGAATGTAGCGGCGGTGGCATTGGCGAACAAGCTGGCGCGGGTGGTATGGGCGCTGCTGGCGCATGGCAGGACGTATGTTCCGGCCTGGTCGAAAAGCATGACCAGGCCGGCTTGAAAAAAACGAGCGGAATGCGATAGAAGGTCCGTTCAACAAGTTTTGGAGGTCAGCCCCACCAAGGTTGCGAAGGTGAAAAAAAACAGATGCCAACAGGTCGGACCGGCATCGGGTGAATCCGCAGTACCGTAGTGGCTCTCGAAGCCGTCAGCCTATCCGGATCCCGATGCGCGTATTGCATTATGGCCAGAGCAATAAACCGCTCAACTTTCAGGCCGCATAGATACTTGCAATCTCTTCCTTATGGCGTAGGTTGATTTTTTCCTTGCAAATCGGGTGGAGTCCATAGATACCGTGCTGTTGGGCAAGAAAAATTTGACTTTTTCAAGGACGACTATCTACGCTTTCCGGCGTTGCATTGTCGTCGACCAGCACTTTAGGGCGCGCAAGTCGAGCTCCCCAGATTGCCATAAGAAGGTAGATGAGCCACGGAGCGGCGCCTGAAAGAATAACCAAAGGTGACAGACGCATTGGCTCGGGGATAACGCTCGAAAACAGAAACAACGCCGGGAGCGACAGTTGCAGGCCGGCAACGATGAGCACTGCAAAGACTACTGTCGTGTATCGAACGACTCGTAGAGCCCTTACAGAGTAGTAGGTGCCCACCATGAATGTCACTCCAGTAACGAGGATTGTGAAAATCACAATCAGCGCCAGTGTTGCGAGTGGATGCTCAAGAAGTGGGCCGAGAGACTGGAACGGAACGAAAGCAATGACCAACCAGATCAACACGACAAACGAGAAGGACTGGGCGCCTACAATGGATGAAGCGAGCGTGAGAAGAACATATGGATTCTCGACCGCAACTTGTCTGCCCTCGGATTCTTTGAGTTGCTTGAACCGAAGGGTTTCAAACTGCTTGAAGATTCCTGACGCCACCGCTGTAAGCGCAACTCCCGCGACACCAGCAGCTTCTTTGCTTGAGAAGTAGCCGATGAAGACGACAATGAGCGAATAGGCAACACCTATAACCAGTGCAGCGAGAATGAATTTCTTGTCAAGGATGTCCGCTGGCTTCTCTTTCTCGTTCATAGTAACCTCCCAGGCGGGTGACGACTACATTCGAATTTAACTTCTTAGATCGAGCAAAAATTCGGTGTATCAAGGCATGCTATCTGTCTATCCCGGTTGCTACCTTCACGGCAACCCGCGTCAATGCTTGCTTTAGCGTTCGCGGTGAAAAAGGTAG
>CAMLDH010000382.1 GCA_946478765.1 uncultured Oxalobacteraceae bacterium
GATCAACACGGCAGACCGCTTCGCTACCCTCACACTGACACGCAAACCGCTCTAGGCTGCTTTCTGCTGTTTTTCTGCCATTTCCCTGCCCACCCGCAACCGTCATACATCAAATCATTGAATCTTGTCACCCTGCAATAATTCTCAGGTGCATTTTTCTGGGCAAGACGATATAAACACAACAGTTGCAAGAAAAAAACTTTTGAAAATAAAATACTCCGTATGCAGGGAGTGGTTGTTGATCAATCTCAACAAAGGTTGATGTGTCGACATGCCGGGTGACGAAGGCGAAGAAAAATGCATTTCTTTTCTTTCGCTTTGGATTGGTCCGAAACCCGCATTTGCAAATGAACAGAACAGATTTCAACCTCTATAAAAAGAAAAGCGGTCGTGGCTGATGATCAATGCGGCAATAAGTCACCTTGCAAATCAATTAAATCAGTTTTTAAAACGCTCATTCGGCCTTGCCGAAGACATCGTGACGGTATCCAATATCGTTGAACCCGACGGCAGCGTTGCACCCAACGTGAATAACAAGCTGGTGATGATGCTTGCAAACATCGAACGAGACACGGTCCCGTTTCGGCAATCTAGCCATAACGGCAACGGCGAATCCCGTTCCGCCATCAGCGCGCCACCGATCTATCTGAATCTGTATGTCATGGTGGCGGCCAATTTCAGCGGCAATAACTACCCCGAGGCGTTAAAGCTGATATCGAACACCATCAGTTTTTTTCAGCGGCAGCCGGTGTTCGATCAGCACAGCACGCCGGATCTCGATCAGCGCATCGAAAAGCTGGTGCTGGACATGGAAAATCTGAAGATCCAGGATTTGAACAACGTCTGGGGGCTATTGAGCGGGAAGTATCTGCCATCCGTGCTTTACAAGGTGAGAATGGTGACGTTCGATGCCATGGATATCGTGGGACAGGCCCCCACGTTGCGGGATCCGCAACTCTCCCTGAATCAATAGCATCGACCACGCGCCATGGGACTTTATCTTTCGCTGTTGAGCATTTCAGTCGAGCACGCGTTCTTTGCCGACGGCGCGTGCAAGGCGCTGGACTTCGTGCCGACGCCGAAGACCGCGGCGCTGCTTCACAAGACCGGCCTGCTGACTAGGGCAACCCGGAACGGCATCAGTATTTTTTGCGAAGACAGGCAATTGGATGACTTGCGGCGCGACGCCGCCGACGCTGAAAAGCGTCTGACCCTGTCCTACAAGGTTTTCCCAGGCGACCCGTACTTTGGCCAATATACCTATCCGGGCGGGCACGGTGCGGACGAGATGCTCTATTTCGACAGCACGCGCGCGGCACCCGATGCGGCGGGAAGGCCGCGGCTGCACGACGGCGAATACGTGTCAGAGACATCGCTCCAAAAGCTGGATTCCCCGGTCTTGCGCGAGATACTCGACAAAAGGGACCACATGGTCAGGCCGGGATTCGTAGTCGACCTCGCCCTGGCTACGGACGGCAGCGCTACATTGCCACAGACATGGAATACGCCGCCGCACCATTACTACCTCAGCTTTGCGGCAAGACAGAGCGTCTGGAAATACTATTTTCTGGGCGATCTCGCGAAAAAAGAACTCGTCGTGACCGACCTCGACAACAAGATCGGATTTGAGCGCATCGGCACGATGGTGCTTCCGGAAAACAGGACGGCGCAGATGTTCATATCCAGCGCACCGATTCCGATGCGTGAAGCCCATGACCAGCGCTTTCAGTTGAAAGAAAAAGGGCCGATGGGTGAAAAAGTGTTGATAAAGCGATTGCCAAACGCCGCCGTCAGTCAGATCAATCGAGAGGTAGTCGGGGGAAAAGCAGTACTGGTTTCAGAAATGTATGTCAATTAGTACGGATTTGGTGGGTAACAGCGTTCGCGTAATCATGAAGTAAGTTCTACAACCTTACGAAGGAGAAGCTATGGGGCAGTACAAGACACCCGGCGTTTATATTGTTGAAAAAAGCGCCTTTCCCAATTCCGTGGTCGAAGTAGCGACCGCGGTTCCGGCGTTTATCGGCTATACCGAGAAAGCCGACAACAAGGGAACGTCGTTGGCGGACAAGCCGTGGCGCATTACGTCGATGGCAGAATTTCACAATTATTTCGGCTATGCGCCGAAAGCGAAATTCACCATCACGGAGAAGACGGCAGAGATCAAGGACGACAAGGAGTTTTCGCTGCGCGACCCGATGGCCAAGAAGGACGCTGCCCCCACGGAATACGTGTTGAAGCAGGATGAAGGGCGCTATCTTCTTTATTACAGCATGATGCTGTTCTTCCAGAACGGCGGCGGCCCTTGCTATGTCGTTTCGATCGGCAAACACGGCGACGATGTCGATGCCGGCAAGCTGACCGGCGGCATCGACTTTCTGCTCAAGGAACAGGAACCCACGATGGTGGTGATTCCCGATGCAGTGCTGTTGAAGCAACCGGATTGCATTTCGGTGCAACAGGCCGCGCTGGCGCACTGCGGCGAAAAGATGCGCAACCGGTTCGCGATCCTGGATATCTATGACGGCTATAGGGACCGGAATGATAACAAGGGCGATTGCATTGCGAAGTTCCGCGACGATCTCGGTATTAACAATCTCGATTTCGCGGCGGCCTACTATCCGTGGGTGAACACCACGATTGTGCAGGACCGGGCGCTGAGCTATGAGAACATCACGAATCTGGATCTGCTCCAGAAGCTGCTGAGGACGGAACTGGCGCTTCCCGATCCGGCCGCGCCACCCGCGCCCGTGCCGGAAGGCAGCACGCCGCCGAAAAAAGATCCGAAGGTGGAAGCGACAATCAACGCCGTAAACGACATCGCCAACGCATGGGATGCGGATGCGACGCTCACGCCCGACACGGTCGCCACCAAGAAAATTTTCCTGAACAAGACGCTGTGCGCGATCAGTCCTCTGTTCAATAACGTTTTGGCCGCGATCAAGAACCGCCTCAATCTGCTGCCGCCGAGCGCCGCCATGGCTGGTGTGTATACGATGGTCGACAATTCGCGCGGAGTATGGAAGGCGCCGGCCAATGTCAGCCTGAATTCCGTTGTTTCGCCCACGGTCAATCTCACGCATGCCGAACAGGAAGACCTGAACGTGACGACTGCCGGCAAGTCGATTAACGCGATCCGCAGTTTCATCGGCGAAGGCACGCTGGTATGGGGGGCGCGCACGCTCGACGGCAACAGTCTCGACTGGCGCTATGTCAATGTCCGGCGCACGATGATCATGCTCGAAGAATCGATCAAGATTGCATCCAAGGCGTATGTGTTCGAGCCGAACGTTGCCAATACATGGGTCACGATCAAAGGCATGATCCGCAACTTCCTGACCGGTATCTGGAAACGCGGCGGCCTGGCGGGCGCAAGTCCGGACGATGCGTTCGCCGTGTTTGTCGGGTTGGGCGAGACCATGACGGCCGAAGATATTCTCGAAGGAATGCTGAAGATCACGGTGCTGGTCGCGATCAGCAGGCCGGCCGAGTTTATTGAGATCACGTTCCAGCAGCAGATGCAAAAATCCTGATGTAAGGG
>CAMLDH010000383.1 GCA_946478765.1 uncultured Oxalobacteraceae bacterium
ACGATGCCCTGGCTGCCGATGTAGATCCAGCTGCCGGCGGTCATCTGGCCGTACATGAACAGGCCCTTGCGGTCGAGTTCGTTGAAGTGTTCCCAGTTCGCCCATTTCGGCACCAGGTTGGAGTTCGCAATCAACACGCGCGGCGCGTCGGTGTGGGTCTGGAATACGCCGACCGGTTTGCCGGACTGGATCAGCAAGGTCTCGTCGTCGTTCAAGTCTTTCAGGACGTCGAGGATTTTGTCGAAGCAGGCCCAGTTGCGCGCGGCACGGCCGATGCCGCCGTATACCACCAGATGTTTCGGGTTTTCCGCGACTTCCGGGTCGAGGTTGTTCTGGATCATGCGGTACGCGGCTTCGGTCAGCCAGCTTTTGCAGACGCGCTCGGCGCCGCGCGGCGCCCGGATTTCGCGGCTGGCGTCCCAGCGCGGATCGTGATGGAGGTGAGCCTTTTCCGATACGGTATTCATGCGTGTTCCCTTCAGGTCAGGTGGCGGCGATCAGTTTGGTTTAGTTTAAGTTGTATATACAACTTGTGCAAGAAAATTTTGAGATGTGCAGACAAGTGCTACCATCGGCGTGCGAACAAGGGTTGGGAGAGGAATGTGGAATTGGGAAGTCAGAACGGTCCTGGTTCAGGGCCGGTTTTTCAGCGCATCAAGGATTACCTGCTGGCGGAAATTCACGCCGGGCATTGGAAGGAGGGCGACGCGATCCCGTCCGAGCAGGTGCTGGCAAGGCAATTCGGCGTGTCGCGCATGACCGTCAATCGGGCGGTGCGCGAATTGACCTCGGAGCAAGTCCTGAGCCGCATTCAAGGTTCGGGCACGTATGTTGCGCAGCACAAGTACCAGGCCACGCTGGTCGAGATCAAAAGCATCGCCGACGAAGTGCGCGCGCGCGGCCACGCGCATCGCAGCGAATTGCATTTGCTGGAGCGCGGCAAGGCGTCGGAGATGTTGGCAAAACAATTCGATGTGCGCATCGGGCATGCGCTGTTCCACTCGGTGATCGTGCATTTCGAAAACGATATTCCGATTCAGGTCGAAGACCGCTGGGTCAATGCGGAAGTGGCGCCCGATTATATGCAGCAGGATTTTTCGGTAATCACGCCGAACGAATATTTAATGGCAGCCGCGCCCTTGCAGGGGGTGAATTACCGCATCGAGGCAATCAGCTCGCCGCGCGAGATTGCCGGGATGCTGCATCTTCAGGCCAAGGAGCCGTGCCTGGTGCTGCATCGGAAAACCCTGTCGCAAGGGCTCATCGCCTCGGTGGCGACGATGTGGCATCCGGGCAGCCGCTATCAGTTTGCGGGAAATTTTTAACGCCGCTCAATCTTGCTTGTGCAAGCCCCCGCTTTTCCTGCCAGACCATGGCAAGGAATTCCCTATGAGCATGTCAGCTGCGCCCGACGACAGGCAGCGCCGCGCCATGAATCGCGCGTGCGCCCTCGGACGCCAGGAACACGATCGCATCCGCGAGCGCCTCCGGCGCGACCCAGCGCGCAGGATCGGCATTCGGCATGGCGGCGCGGTTTTCCGGGGTGTCGATGATGCTGGGCAGGACGCAGTTGACGTTGATGTTGCTGTCGCGCAGTTCGGCCGCCATCGCCTCGGTGATGCGGATCACGACATCCTTGGACGCACAGTACGGGCCCATGTGCGCCACGCCTTTCAGTGCGGAGTTGGCCGCGATGTTGACGATTTTGCCGGCGCCGGCGGCCAGCATGCCCGGCACCACCGCGCGCACCGCATGCAGCAGGCTGCGCGTATTGAGCGCGAACAGGAAGTCCCAGTCCCGGTCCGGCGTTTCATGCACCGGCGGCCCCATGCGGAAACCGCCGGCCACGTTGCACAGTACATCGATCCGGCCGAAGCGTTCGGTGGATGCCTTCACCGCGTCCTGCACCTGCGCTGCGTCGAGCAGGTCCGCCGGAACGAACAGGCGCCGTTCGCCCTCCTCGCCGAATGCATTTTGCAGACTGTCGCGCTGGCGCTCGACCAGGACGAGGTTGGCGCCCAGTTGGTAAAAGGCGTTCGCTACTGCCCGCCCCAAGTTGCCGGCGGCGCCGGTCACCATCACGGTTTGCTTGTTGAAGTGCATCGCATATCTCCTTGAACATGCGGCAATGACGCCGCTGAAGTGACTTCGTTTTTCAGCGCGCTGCGGCGAACCGCGCGAACGCCGTGGTCATGTATTGTGCGAGGTCGAGATCCCGCTGCGTCAGCCCGTCCGCATCGTGCGTGGTCAGCGTGACGACGACCTTGTTGTAGACATTCGACCATTCGGGATGATGGTCGCGCTTCTCCGCGGCGAGTGCGACTTGCGTCATGAACGAAAACGCCTGCATGAAGTCGGCAAACACGAACTCCCGGGTGATCGCGTCGCGCTGGCGGTCATGCCGCCAGTCCGGCAGGATGGACGGCAAGCGCTCGATGACGTCCGCATCAAGTTTGTTCATGCACGCTCCTCGCCATCCAATACCTTCGCGATGGCATCGGCCGCCGGCGCAATCGTGTCTGCGGTGAGCGTCGCCATGCACAGACGGCCGGAGCCGACCAGGTAGACGGCGTATTCCTCGCGCAGCGTCCTGACCTGCTCGGGGCGCAGCCCGGTAAAGCTGAACATGCCTTTCTGCTGCAGCACGTAATCGAAGTCGCGTCCAGGTTTCCTGTCCACCAGGGCCGCATGCAAGCCCTCGCGCATGGCCTTGATCCGCACGCGCATGGCATTCAGCTCCTCCTTCCATGTTGCGCACAGCTCGGCGCTTTCCAGCACTGCCGATACGATGCGTGCGCCATGGGTGGGCGGACTGGAATAGTTGCGGCGCACTGCCGCTTTCAACGGTCCCAGTACGGTGTCGGCTTGCCGCGCATCGGCGCACACGACGCTCAAGGAGCCGCAGCGTTCGCCGTAGAGCGAGAAATTCTTGGACATCGAACTGGCGACCAGGAAGCCGATGCCTTCGTTCGCAAAGTGGCGCAGCGCAAACGCATCCTCGTCCAGTCCCTCGCCGAACCCCTGGTAGGCAATGTCGAAGAAGGGCAGCAGCGCACGGCTCTTGACCAGTTCCGCCAGCGCGCGCCATTGCGTCTCGTTCAGGTCGGCGCCGGTCGGATTGTGGCAGCACGCGTGCAGCAGCACGATGCTTCCTTGCGGGATCGCCTGTAGCGCCGCCTGCATGCGCGCGAAATCGACCTGCTTGGTGTCCGCGCAATAGTAGGGATAGCTGTGCACCGCGAAGCCGGCGCCGCCAAAAATGGCGCGATGGTTATCCCAGCTGGGATCGCTGATCCAGACCTGCGCGTCCGCGAAATAGGCATGCAGGAAATCCGCGCCCACCTTCAACGCGCCCGAGCCGCCGATGGTCTGCACGGTGGCGATGCGCTGCGCCGCCACCGCCGCATGCGCGGCGCCGAACAGCAGTTGCTGCACCGCCTTGCGGTAAGCGGGCGAGCCCTCCATCGGCAAGTAGGGGCGCGGCCCGATCGTCGCCAGCAGCGCGCTTTCCGCCGCG
>CAMLDH010000384.1 GCA_946478765.1 uncultured Oxalobacteraceae bacterium
GCCGGTGGATACGGCGGCATGAAGTTCAGCGATGCTGCATGTGCGGTCCTGCAGCCGCGCCACTTCACCCAGCATGTACACGCCTTCGCGGCGCTGGGTTTCGCTGTCGACGCTGACGTAGCGATCTTCGCCATTGGCGGTCTTGGCATCGCGGTTGCGTGTAATGCCCTTTGCCGCAATGCGCAAGCGGCCGATGTTCATCAGTTCCAGCGCCATCAGCGTCTCTTCCTCGGACTTCGATGCCAGCACAAGCTCACGCCGCACTTTTTCAAATTCATCGCAGAACGGCGTCTTGGCGCAACGGGTATAAATCCCTACGCCCGATTGCAGCAACGCTGTCTCCCGGCAGTCGACCGCTTGCTTCTGGAACTCTTCCACAATCGCGCCGGCGCGCACAATTTCCTCGGTGAAAAGATAGGCGGTGCCCATGAGTATCCCGATTTTCATGCCGCGCGCGACGAGCGGCGCGGCCAGAACCGAGATCATGGCCGCGGACAGGGCATCGTGGATGCCGCCGGCGAACAGGACTTGCACCGATTCCGGGTCTTTGATGTCGGCACTGGTCAGGACTTCGATCGCCGACTCCCACAGGACGAAGCTGGTGCGCGGACCGGTATGGCCGCCGCACTCGCTGCCCTCGAATACGAAGTTGCGCATTCCCTCGGTCAGGAAGCCGCGCAGCAAACCCGGCGATGGCACATGCAGATAGGTGGTGATGCCCAAGCCCTCCAGTTCGCGCGCCTGGCTGGGCCTGCCGCCTGCGATGATGGCAAATGGCGGTTTGACTTCGCGTATGACGTCGAGTTGTTCCCGGCGTAATTCAAGAGGCATGAAACCCAGTATGCCCACGCCCCAAGGCAAATCGCCGATCAACTCCTTGGCTTTGCCGAGCATGACCCGCACCTGTGGGCCGCGCATGACTGCCAGAGCGAGAAACGGCAGCGCACCTTGCTCCGCCACGACTTTGGCGAATGACCCGACATCGCTCACCCGCGTCATCGGTCCTTGCACAATGGGGAAACGCGTGCCGTGTCGTGCGGCGAGAGGCGAATTCGGCGCCAACGGCGTTTGCGCCTTCGCTTGCTCCAGGCAATCAACCATGCTGCCGCGCATGGCGGTGACAATGCGCCCGACGGTGCCATAGCGCTTGGCGAGAGGCGCCGCGAAGGCGATATCCTGCCCGACCGGCAGCAAGGCATCGTCATGTTCTGCCAGCAGGCGCGGCAGCATTGCCTGCCAAGGCTCGCCCTTGGCCACCGCCATGTCGAGTTCCTGCAGCTTGGTGCGCCCTGAGCGGCTGAAGAACCGGTACAGCGCATCGCTGCCGCCGACCAGCGAGGTCTCGCTGCCATCGAGGTGGCTCCAGGGAATGCGCGACTCGGCGGTCGCGAATGGCCCCTCCGCGGTCAGCAACAATTGATCGCACAGCACGACGCCGGCGGCACCCGACAACATCGCGGCGGCTGCGCTATGCAGTCCGATGCCGCCATGTATCCAATAAGGTATGTCGAGCTGTTCGTGTAACTCTTGCAGCAACATGAAAGACGTGTGCTGGCTGACGCGGCCGCCCGCCTCGTATCCTTTGACGATGAGTCCATCGTAGCCGGCAGCCTGCGCTGCGCGCGCCGAAGGCACATCCTGCACTTCAAGGAAAACCGCGCGTCCCAGGCGCTTCGCGGCGTCGTGCGCACTTTGCAATTCATCCGCGCGGATTCCTGCCAGCACCAGCAGGGGAAACTGAACGCGACCGCCCAGGATTTCCGACAAGCTTGCCAGGCCTCTCGACTCGGCGCCCAAGGTATCCCAGCGGATTCCCCAATGCTTTGCGTTACCCACTGCATGGGTCATGTCGGCCAGTGCCGCCTTGATGTCCGCCGGCGCGTTTTGAACGCCGAGGTCCAGTACCCCGCAGGCGTTACTTCTGCATGCAGCGATCGCAATCTCGGGGGTAAGGCGATGCGAGGGTGTCATCGCGATTACGGCAATAGATTTCAGCTGAGTTTCTCTCATAAGATGTCTATCCACAGGTTTGTTAGTCGTTGTTATCGCCGCAACCAGGCGTTGCAAGGCATTGGCACAACATATTCAATTGGAAAATCAGGAGAAAATTGCACTGCTACTGATGTCGGTTGGCCAATCGCTTGCACAGAACAACGCGCGCAGTGAGCGTAATTCATCGCGGCAGGCGCCGGTCAGGAGTAGTTGCAGCAATGAAGGCACGACGTGCATCACGGTGATGTGCACGCGTGAGATGAGTTCTCGCATGCAATCGGGATCCGTCTCTTCCCGCGTCGACGGAATCACGAGTTGTGCGCCTTGGGAGAGCGGCCACAGGGATTCCCATGCGAATGTATCCAAAGCAGAATTGGTATTCTGCAGGACCGAATCGCCTTGGCCTATCGGACTGAATTCTTGTATCGATGCCAATCGGTCAGTCACCGCCATGTGTGCACTGACGGCAAAGCGCGGGCTGCCTGTGGCGGAAAATTTCGAAATCGCATAGGCGGGCGAAAATCTTTGCGTCGGACATTCATGGGGCCAAGCGTAAGGCAGGCCCGCGTCGTCCTCGTCCTCGTCGCAGAAAATGATCTGCGCGTTCGTCGCGGGAAGCCTGTCCGAACAATTTTCCCGCACGATGACTATTTTCGGATGACAAGTGCACAGCATGGCCGCAATGTGCTCGGCCGGCAGCATCGGGTTCAGCATGAAATAAGCGCCGCCCGCTTTTAATACGGCCAGAAGCGCGCGCACCATTGCAATCGAAGGCGTCATGCATAGCGCGCAAAAGTCGCCGGGTCCGAGTCCGTTTTGTTGCAGCAGAACTGCCAGCCCGTCTGCCTGCGCGTCCAACTCGCCGTAAGTGAGTTTGGTGCGATCGAACATGACGGCCCCCGCACCGGGATTCAGTTGGGCGTAGACCTCGAAGCGGCGATGTACGGTGTACGGAAGAAAATTCTCGTCTGTAAAATCGGGCGGTATGGACTTCTCTTGCGGAGTGTCGCGCCGCGAGTTGATCGCTCCCGCTTGATGAAGCGCCATTTCCTTGAGCATCGTGCAGTAAATGCCTGTGGCAGGCACTCGGCATAGCAATTCGTCACCATCCAACCAGAGAACCTGATGATTAGCAAATCGCTCTCCTGACGCCGCTCTTGGATTCATGCATTTACCCCCTTCAGACCAGACAATTCGTTTTGGAACACTATGTACAACACCTAGGTCATCTTGTTCACGCTATCACTATGAAGTTCATCCACGGTGCATCACTTGAGTTAGGTCATATTCTGTTGCGTCGCACAAGAAGATATGGATCATGTTGCGTTGCGTTTCACACATGTATTTCTTTGGAGATATGTTCTTGCCAAAAGAGGAGATAGATAAATCCGGCGCAATCGCGGGAATTGCATCGTCTTTTTGTATTTTTGGCCCGGCTTTGTGGTGCGACGCAACGGAGGGAGCGGGGAAGAACAGCCGTATTCACTGCCGCGAATTACGGAAAGGAATTACGGAAAG
>CAMLDH010000385.1 GCA_946478765.1 uncultured Oxalobacteraceae bacterium
CCAGGGTTTTTTTCAGATGGTGGCGATGATGCACCGACAGGGTCTGTTGATGCGCCGGCAGGGCGTCTTCACGCGTCAGATCCCGCAGCATTTGCGAGATGTGGGTCCGGTCGAGCTTGCCGTCCGGGCCGATCAGCATTTCCACCGCATGCCTGGCATAGCTGGTGCCGCTCACGCGAACCTGGTTCTGCGTGCCGTAGTTCTCATAGGTTTTCGGCTTGAACGGCGTGTAGGGGCGGCTGACGGGGGCGGCCATTCCATGGGGGTCGGCATGCACGTGCATGCGCGCATGCTGCTGCTTCAAATCGGCGCGATGCCCCTGGTGCTCGTCCGGTACGGGAGCTGGATCCGGCGTCTGTCCGGTTTGAACGCGCGTAGTGTCGCCTTTTACGACCTTCTTGAGGAATTTGTAGAAGCGGCCAGCGCCAAGACGGGGTGAATGCTTGGGGAGCGATGGATTCACGGACGGCAGGCGTGTCTGTGGCTCGGGTTTCGCTTGCTCGGCCGGCGCCGGCCGCATCCCGAATTGCATTGAATGGTTAGTGAATTTTATTGGCATTGCCGATCTCCCGTTTGCCGCTACTTATCTCGCATCGCCGCAAACGCTGTCGGCAAGTGTTGTTTTAATGAACCTTTCTGGTATGCGAAGAAATGAGCGGTTATATTTAGCATATGAGTGGGTATCCAGCGGCGGCAGTTCCATTCCGCCCTAGTAGTCCGCCAACCTTCAATTTTCATGTTGCTCCGTAGGATGGGTAGAGCGCAGCGAAACCCATCAATGCAAGCAGGCAATCAGGCCGCTGACGGGTTTCGCTGCGCTCTACCCATCCTACGATCCTTTCAATTTGAAAATTGAAGAGTGATGGACTACTAGACTGCAGGGCGCTTCTGCTGCGCGGCAAACCGCAAGGTATTGCAAAGATATAGATATGCACGCGAAGGTGCGCGCGAATCCTAATGCAGCTTCACGCGCGGCGCCGTCTTGTGCCGCAACCACTGCGCCATGGTATCGAGCATCATGCGCACAAACCCATGCAGCGCGACCAGATGCTGCCGGTATAGCGAAAAATACAGCAAACGCGCCAGGCTGCCCTCGATCAACACGGAGCGGCCGACCAGCTTGCCCATCAAATTGCCGACCGCATTGAAGCGGCCAAGCGAAATCAGGGAGCCGCGGTCGCGGTAGCGAAACGGCCGCAGCGGCTTTCCTTGAAGATACCGTTGCAATTCACGCCGCAGATGCCGGGCTTGCTGATGCGCCGCCTGCGCCCGCGGCGGCACCGTTTTGCCGGTTTCCGGCCATGGGCAACTGGCGCAGTCGCCGAACGCAAAAATCGCCGGATCGACTTCGGTCTGCAGCGTCTGCGTCACGATGACCTGTCCCATTTTATTGACCGGCAAACCGAGTTTCGCCAGCACTTCCGGCACCTGGATACCGGCCGCCCATATCGTCAGATCCGCCGGCACGCGCTTGCCGCTGGCCGTCAGCACCGCATGTTCCTGCACTTCCGTCACTTTTTCGCTGGTCAGCACATCGATGCCGAGTCCTTGCAGCATGCGTAGCGTTTCTTGTGCGACACGCTCCGGCAAGGGACCGAGAATGCGCGGGCCGGCTTCGATGATCGTGATGCGGATATCGCGCTGCGGGTCGAGATGATGCAAGCCGTATGCCCCCAGCACCTGGGTCGTGTTGCGTAATTCAGCCGACAGTTCGACGCCGGTGGCACCGCCGCCGACGATCGCGATATCGACGTGCGGCCGCTCCGTGGGGCTGCTTTCGTCCAGCCGGTTCTGGGTCCGGATGCAGGCCGCGACCAGGCGCCGCCGAAAATGTTCTGCTTCGGTTACCGTGTCGACCGCAATCGCATATCGGGCTGCGCCCGGGGTGCCGAAAAAGTTGGTGATGCTGCCGATTGCCAACACCAGCGTGTCGTAGCCGACATCGCGTTGCGGAAAAATGTCGACGCCTTCCTCGTCGTACACTTCGGCCACGGTAATCGTCTTGCGTGCGCGATTCAGGCCAATCAATTCGCCTTGCTGAAATTCAAAATGATGCCAGCGCGCCTGCGCCACATATTCGAGCTGATTGGCGTTTGCATCCATGCTGCCGGCGGCGACTTCATGCAGCAATGGCTTCCATAAATGGGTCGGCGATTTGTCCACCAGCACCACTTTTGCGCGGTGCGTATCCTCGAAAGTATTGCCCAGTTGCGTCGCCAGTTCCAAGCCGCCCGCGCCGCCGCCGACGATCACGATCCGATGCAGATGCGCTGCTGTGCTGCGTGTATCTGCCGGTGCGCGGATCGGCGCCGGCGGTGAAGGGGCGGAGGGGGCATGTGCGTTGCGGAATTTTTTAATGGCAAACATCGAGAAATTCCTTGCAGCGTGCTTTCTTACGTCTTTTTAAGCAAGCCTGCCATGTCTTCCGCATGTTCTTCTTCCATCTCGAGAATTTTTTCCATGATGCGGCGCGTGGTGGGGTCATCGTCTTTCAGGTACTCGATGAAGGCGCGATAAGTGTCGATTGCCACCCGCTCGGCAATCAGGTTTTCGCGGATCATGTCGCTCAGATCGGTGCCTGCCATATAGGCGACATGGCTGCGCGTATGCAATCCATCCGGTGAAAAATCGGGCTCGCCATCCAGTTGCACGATACGCCGCGCCACCCAGTCGGTATGCTGCTGCTCATCCTGCGCATGCTCATTGAACTCGGTGGCAATCGATTCCGACTGAATGCCTGCCGCCATGAAGTAATGGCGCTTGTAGCGCAGCGTGCAGATGATTTCCGTTGCCAGCACTTCGTTCAGCACTTTCACGACGGTATCGCGATCAGCGGTATAGCCGGGGGTCACCGCGCCTTCTTCGATATGCTGGCGCGCCCGCCTTTGAATTTCCTGCATGTCGGCCAGGAAGGGGCGATGCGTCGTTTGTCGTTGATTGCCGTCGAGATTTTGGCCGTATGTTTCCATCAGAACCTCCAATAGGTGAAAGGAGCGCTCGCCACGCGGGTTGCATCGCGAACGCAAGTTTGAAATTTTGACCACGCCTGCTTTCGGGTAGTTCGCGATTTCGATACGGATATCTGAATTGATGGGCACGTTCTACCTGACTTGCCTGATCTTCATCTTCGTGGTGCTGGGTATCGTGGCGCGCCTGCACGGTTTCAGCATCTGGAAGTTCGTCAAATACATCAAGGAAGAATTGCTGATCGTGCTGGGCACGTCGTCGTCCGAATCGGTATTGCCGCGCATGATGGCAAAAATGGAGAATGCCGGCGTCAAGAAATCGGTGGTCGGCCTGGTCATTCCGACTGGCTATTCATTCAACCTGGACGGTACCTCGATCTATCTGACCATGGCGGCGGTATTCATCGCCCAGGCCACCAATACGCCGATGACGCTGGCCCAGCAGCTGACCTTGCTGGCGGTGTTGCTGCTGACCTCGAAAGGCGCGGTAGGCGTGACCGGCAGCGGTTTCATTGTACTGGCGGCAACCTTGTCGGCTGTCGG
>CAMLDH010000386.1 GCA_946478765.1 uncultured Oxalobacteraceae bacterium
AATTGTTCATGTACTTCTTTTCCAGCGCCATCGCCCGCCATGCATTCGATAGCGCACGGAATTCTTCATCGCTGCCAAATGAAGCGATGCGCTTCTGTTTTTCCTCGCGATAATCGAGATGGGCGTCGGAGGTGGTTTCAAGATAAGTCATTCAAAGTCCTTTTGTCAGACGATAGCTTTGGAGAAAAGCGGGGAAATAATCGGAAAAGCTGCGTGGCGAGAATTGGAAACGGGTTTTGACTTTTGTGATATCGATCGCGGTAAAGTCCCATGCGGATGCATCGGGCGCTACCGCAATCTCGAATCCCATATCCTGTGCCAGCGCGCGAGCGATCTCTGCGTTTTCGGTTCCTGCGCCGCTCGCGACATTGTAAATCCCGCTGTCCGGTGACAACGCGATGCGGGTCAGCAATTCCACCGCATCGTCGATGAAAAGATAATCCTTCCGGGATGCCAGCGAAGTCCGCAATACCACATGGCCGATGCGGCATCCTTCTTCCAGCAGTTGATCGATGAAGATGTCCGGATCCGGGCGCAAGCCAACCACGTTCGACAGACGTGCCACTTTCATGTTCGACTTGCCGCAGTGCAGACACAGCGACTCTCCCATCAGCTTGGAAATGTTGTAAAGATCTCCCGGCTCGTTCGGGTTCACTAGAAGCGGCGCAGTTTCGGCGGTATTGTCCAGGCCGGCATATACCCGGGTGCTGGACAGGTAGGTCAACGACGTGAAATTTCCAGCCTGGATCAGGCGCCGCAACACGCAGACATGCGCCTCCACCGTATCGAGCGGCCGCGAGCGGAAATCAGCGGTCAGGCCGATCGCGTAAATGACATGGCCGAGGGGTCGGGTATAGATGGATTCATCGCCCTTGTGCGGCAGATTGCAGCGATAACCTTGGCGCTGCAGATGACGCGCCAAATGGCTGCCGATGAAACCGGCACTGCCCAGTACGGTAATCAAGGTCTCAGACATGGGGAGCCTCCGGCACAGTGTCGCCCACTCCTGCATATTCCGCTGGATTCAGCATGTCACGTTGCGCATCCCGCGACGATATCTCGGTCACCGCCTCCGGCCAGCAGATGCCGACTGCGGGATCGAACGGATTGATCCCGCTCTCGGCTTGCGAGGAGTAAGCAGCAGTGACCAGATAAACGATTTCCGCATCATCAGACAGCGTCTGAAATCCATGCGCAAAGCCGGGAGGGATCACCAGGCTTTCCTGGTTATCCGCGGAAAGCTCGGCGCCGAACCAGTGCAGAAAGCTCGGAGAGCCGCGCCGCAAGTCCACCGCCACGTCGAAAATGCGCCCGGCGAGACATGTCACTACCTTGCTTTCAGCATGCGGCGAATACTGGAAATGCATTCCTCGGATCGTGCCGCGCTGTCTGGAAAATGAATGGTTGATCTGAGCCAGCGGTTTGGCAAGTTCGATGGCAGCGAACTCTTGCGCGCAATACAGGCGCGAAAAAAATCCTCGATCGTCGACGATCGGTTTGCGCGATACACGCCACACGCCTTGCAGCGCGGTTGTGTGAAATTCGAAACGGGCTGTCGAGACTGTACTCATGCATATTCCTCGATTTGTGCCAGCGTGACGGCCGCCATGTCGGCACCGAGCAACCATGATTTATGCCAGCCTACCGTACCGCGCAGTGCGGTCTGCAGCGTCCAGCGCGGATGCCAGCCCAGCTCATTCCGAGCGCGCGTAATATCCAGGCGCAGCAATCCTGCCTCGTGCGGGTGTTGGCCGCCGTGCGGAAAGTCGACCTGCGCCGCATCGCCCCACAGCCCGGCCACGGCTTCGGCCAACTCTCCTACCGTGGCGTCGCCGCTCGCATCGGGACCGAAGTTCCAGGCGCCGGCAAAACGGGCGCCATCCGTATCCAATAGCGCCTGCGCCAACCGCAAATAACCGGAAAGGGGTTCCAGCACATGTTGCCATGGGCGCACTGCGCCCGGATAGCGCAGGCTCACCGCGCCACCTGCCGCAAAAGCCTTCAAACAATCGGGTACCAGTCGATCCGGCGCCCAATCGCCGCCGCCAATCACATTGCCGGCGCGCGCCGTGGCGATGCGTGCCGGATGCCCGTCGGAACAGGCGAAAAAGCTGGCCCGATAACTGGCGGTGACGATTTCAGCCGCACCCTTGCTGGCGCTATACGGATCATGGCCGCCCAGCGGATCGGTTTCACAGTACGGGCGCATCGATTCGAGGTTATCGTACACCTTGTCGGTGGTGACGATTACGGCTGCCTGCACGCTGTCGACCGCGCGTATCGCTTCCAGTACGTGGACCGTCCCCATGACGTTGGTAGTGAAGGTAGCGACGGGATCTGCATAACCGGCCCGGACCAGCGGTTGTGCCGCCAAGTGAAACACCACGCGCGGCCTGGCGGCCGCCAGCGCGGACTTGAGAGCATCCAGATCCGCCAGATCCGCGCGAACGTCGGATGCCAGTGCTGCCGACACGTTGGCCGTCTCGAAAAGGCTGGGCGAGGTCGACGGATTCAGCGCATAGCCATGCACCCGCGCGCCCAGCACATGCAACCACAAAGCCAGCCATCCTCCCTTGAAACCGGTATGCCCGGTGAGAAAAACGGGCGTATCTTGCCAGAACTGCGGCGATACTGCCATTACCAGACCTTCCACGGCGCACTGCCCGACTGCCACAGTTGTTCCAGCAGATTTTTTTCGCGCAATGTATCCATCGGCTGCCAGAAACCGTCATGTTGGAAAGCCATCAGCTCACCCTCGGCTGCGAGACCGGAGAGCGGCTCCAGTTCCCAACTGGTCGCATCGCCGTCAATTCGCGTCAGACAACTTGGCGACAGAACAAAAAAGCCGCCGTTGATGAGTCCGCCCTCGCCTCTCGGTTTCTCGGTGAATCCTTGCACCAGGTTGCCTTCCATGTTCAGTGCGCCGTATCGTCCCGGCGGTTGCACTGCCGTTACGGTAGCCTGCTTTCCATGTGCTAGGTGGAAGGCCATGGACGCGGAAATATCCAGGTCCGCCACGCCGTCGCCATAGGTGAAGAAAAAAGCGTCGTCGCCCTTGACATGATCCACCACCCGCTTCAACCGACCGCCCGTCATCGTGTCTTCGCCGGTATCGACCAGCGTCACCCGCCAAGGCTCGGCCTTGTGCTGGTGAACCTCCATGTGGTTATTTTCCATGTCGAACGTCACATCGGACATATGGAGAAAATAATTGGCGAAGTATTCCTTGATGAGGTAGCCCTTGTAGCCGCAGCAAATAACGAATTCATTCACGCCGTGGGCGGAATACATCTTCATGATGTGCCAAAGAATGGGCTTGCCACCGATCTCGATCATCGGCTTCGGCTTGAGATGGGTTTCTTCGCTGATGCGGGTTCCCAGGCCACCCGCAAGAATGACGGCTTTCACTTTTTTTTCTCGCTCCATTTGATCCACATTTCGCGGTACGCGCGCTCCACCTTGCGCGCAAAACCCGCCTCAT
>CAMLDH010000387.1 GCA_946478765.1 uncultured Oxalobacteraceae bacterium
AAATCGTTCACATTCGGTCTTCTTCCCAGCATCAACATTCCGATACTGGACCCGAGCGTAAAGGCGCGCGTAAAAACGAGCGAGGCGCAAACCCAGGTTGTCGAACAGCAGTATCGAAAGACGGTCGTAGGCGCGTTTGAAGAGGTGGAAAACGCCCTCGTGAATCTCGACGCCCACAAAAAGCAGCGGACCGAATTGCAGCAGCAGATCGAGCATCTGAAAGTGGTTGCCGCTCAAATCGACGCGCAGCTCAAGGAAGGCATGGTGTCGCAGCTGGAGGTGTTCGAGACGGAACGCTCGCTATTGGCGGCGCAACTGGCAATGCTGGCGAATCACCAGCAGATCCTGTCGGACACGGTAACCCTCTACAAGGCGCTGGGCGGCGGCTGGCCAAACGTTGTCGTCGGAAAAGCGAGTCAATGAGCGAGTCAATGCATGTTACGGCGACACATGGCCCCTGATGACGCGACGATGGCCGAGATGCGCGCGGCTGCACATCAGGAATTCGATATCGTGCTCAAGCCCATCTCCCATCCGGCGCTGGACGATATCCGCATCGACGAGAATCTGTTTGCGATCGGACGTACCGAAGCGCCGTTCGCTTCCTATGAGCGCGCGATCGTCGCCGAGCTGTCGCGCCGGCATGCCCGCATTTTTTCTGAGAACGGCGCCGCCTACATTGCGGATCTGGATAGCAAGAATGGAACGACCCACAACGGCGCTGCCGTGCGGCAGAAACCGGAACGGCTGCAGCACGGCGACGAAATCTGTTTCGGCGGGACGCTGTCATACCGGGTGCAGTTGCGCGCGCGCGTGCGCACGGAGGCGCGTGCCGCGACATTGTTCAGCTTGACACTGACGCCCGAACGCAGCGACCTGGGACTTCATCCGATTGTCGTGACGCAGTTCCCATTCCTGGTCAGCAAAACGGACGACCTGTTTTCGCGTTACAAGGACGCATACCCGCATCAGGTGAACTATCTCTCGCGGCGTCATGCCCATATTTTCCTGAAGGGAGGCGAACCTTTCGTCGAAGACCTAGGCAGCACCAACGGGACGTTCGTTGCGACCAATCGTCTGGACGAACACGCCGTTCCTCTGCACGACGGCGACATGCTCGCATTCGGCGGAAATCATTTCGTGTACAAGGTGAGTCTCCAGAAGAGTCCGGAAATCGATGCGACAGTGACGAAGTTCGCGCCAAGCGCGCCAGTCACACCAAGCGCAGCAGCCACACCGAACACGACAGTCGCACAGAGCGCTATCGTTGCGCCAAATACACCAGTTGCGCCAAACGCGATAGAAGAAGCGTGCAATGCGGACAAGACGACGTTTGTGGCGGCGGCGGATTCCTTCCTTGATATCTTCTGCATCGACCATGCGCAACAACAGGATGATGAAATCAACAACGAGGCATTGCGACCGGCCGAAGACATCAAAAAGGACATGGCGAAACGCCGGCCGCGCAGCAGATTCGCGATTTTTCTATCCGAGTTGACGCAGGCTTTTGCCGGAAGCGACCGGACCGGCATGAAGCGCGCATTCCGATGGGGAATTGCGCTGACGGCACTGCTGGGAATGTTTTTGAGCCTGCTGTTTTTCAAGGCAGCGCCCGAGCGGGAATTGAACGATCTGCTGGCAAGCGGCGACTATACCCGTGCGGCGACAGTCGCCGCGCAGTATCTGGAGCGCGATCCGGACAATGCGGCACTCCAGGCGCTGGGGACCGAGGCGCTGCTCAAGGCGAATGTGCCGAAGTGGCTGGCCATGTTGAAAGCCCGTGACTTCGATCGCGCGAATGCGCTGCTCGCCGATTTGAAACAGCGCAGCCGCCACAACGCCGACCTGCAACCATTGATAGGCGAACTCGAATGGATAGGCAAGCTCGAAAGATTCGTGATGGGCAGGGGCGGCGTGGAAGCGCCGATTCGCATCTACGCGGATGAGGACAAGATAAAGTCGCTGCTGCGAAAATGGGATGAAGACGCCAGCGGCCACCAAAGGACGCTCGCCAGAATTGCCGCCATCGTGCCGGAATTCAAGGACCCTTACGCCGAGGCGCTCAGCCACCTGCGCAAGCTCCAGAGCGATGACGCGGTATATCTGGCGGCGATCGAGCGCTTGAAAGCAGCCATCGGCACAGAGTTGAACCGTGATCATCCTGAGGCGCTGGAAGCCGTCTTGAAAGAGTATGCGGAGAAGTATCCCCGGATAGGCGGTCTGGACAGCGTACGCCAGGACTTGCATCAGTACACCGACATTGACAACGCAGCGCGCGCCCAAAACCTGGGGCCGCTGATCGCGCTCCTGGCCAGGGCCCGGTTTTCAACGCCGCCTTTTGAGGCAAGGTTTCGTGCGCTGACATCGAGCAACCGATTTCCGCCGGCGCAGATCGTTCAACAATATCAAGCCGCATCCAACGCGTGGCGGGCCGGGGACACGGCGACGGCGTTCGCCGGCCTGGAAAAGATGCGCGCGGGCCCGTGGGCGGATGCCGCCGCACAGCAGCTGCAACGCAAGAAAGCCGTCGCCGAACAGTTTTCGGCGTTGCAAAAGGCGCGCGGCGCCGCGGGATACGACGAGCGCCTTTTATCGTTTTACGGATCGCTTGATCCCGCCGAAGACGCCTACTTCATCAAGGCGACCGAAGCGGACGTTGCTCAGTACAAGGACAAGGCGCTCAGCCGGGCGCAGGCGCTGCTGAACCGCGCGCAGACGCTGTGGCGGCAATATCGGGAGAATGGCGCGATTGAAGGCGGGCAGCGCCTGGAGAGCGGGATCTCAGGCGCGTTCCGCACCCAGGCGCGCCTGTTGTCCGACGCGCATGACAACGCGCAGCAAGGCATGCGCATCTACACCCAATTGAAAACGGATGTTTCTGCAGATTGGCGCAAGCTGCAGGAGGAAATCAATGCGGAAACGCAACTGCAACGCAAGTCCTTGCTCGACATGCGCGATGTGCTGGCGCCTGCGCAATTGAAGGCAAAGCTGGCGTTGCTGGGAGGCCGAAGCGATGAAAAATGAAAACCGCCTGAAACCGTTGACCGAGGCGCTCGAAGACCATAGCGCCGAAGGCATTGCGATTCTGACCGCGGAACCCTGGCGCTTCACCCAGGCACTTGTCGTCGCCATGCTCGGATTGGTGTTGTCCGCGTTGATCTGGTCGTTTTTCGGGCATGCCGATGTGATCGTGAGCGCGCAGGGCACGCTCATGCCGGAGTCCGAAGTGCGGCGTTTTTATGCACCCGTCGATGGCGAACTGGCCAACGTTTACATGGCGGAAGGCCAGCCGGTGTCGAAGGGCGACGTGGTGGCCCGGCTCAACGCCAGAGGCGCGATCGAGGCCGCGACCAATGCGCTGGATGCCCAGTTGAAGCTGGACGCCGCCGAGCGCGAATGGCGCGAATTCCCGGAGAAGAAGGCGCTGATGGCGCGCAAGGCGGCGGCCTTGAAACAGGCAATGGAAGTGGAA
>CAMLDH010000388.1 GCA_946478765.1 uncultured Oxalobacteraceae bacterium
GTTTTTCTTCGGGCATCAATGGGCGCACTGCAAGCCCGAGTTTGCCCGGACGCACATTATCTGCGCCGGCATCATCGTCTGCGGCAACGGACTCTTTTGCTTCGCTCAAGGTCGTGGAGAGGTCGCGCTTTTTACCGGCGCGCCAGACTTCAATGCCGGCCTTGTCGCCCGGTTTGCCCAGCCCTACCAGCGCCGGCAGATCGCCCGATCTCGTGATCGTCTGGCCGTTGTACTTGAGGATGACATCGCCCGGCTCGACGCCGGCCTTGGCTGCCGGGCTGCCCGGCGTGACGCTCGATACCAGCGCGCCATCTGGTTGCGTCAAGCCGAACGATTCGGCCAGCGTCTGACTCAGTTCCTGTATCGTCACGCCCAGGCGCGCATGCACGACCTTCCCGGTCTTCATGAGTTGATCCTTGACGTGCAATGCCACATCGATCGGAATGGCGAACGACACGCCCTGATAACCGCCGGTCTGGCTATAGATCTGCGAGTTGATCCCAATCACGGCGCCATTCGCGTCAAACAACGGGCCACCGGAATTGCCGGGGTTGACCGCAACATCGGTTTGGATGAATGGCACGTAGCCGTCGCCCGGCAGCGAACGCCCCTTGGCGCTGACGATGCCGGCGGTGGCGCTTTGCTCAAAGCCGAACGGCGAGCCGATTGCGAGCACATAATCGCCGACGCCGAGCTGGTTCGGATTGCCGAGGCTCACGACCGGCAGATTGCCGGTATTGATCTTCAAGACC
The DNA here is from genome assembly GCA_946478765.1 of uncultured Oxalobacteraceae bacterium. The sequence goes on from CAMLDH010000388.1 coordinate 753, forward strand.
GCGACATCGGTTGCCTTGTCGCTGCCCAATACTTTCGCCTTGTATTCCCGCCGGTCGCTCAATTTCACGACCACTTCATCGGCGTCGCGCACCACATGGGCGTTGGTGAGAATCAGGCCATCCTTGCTCACGATAAAGCCTGAGCCGAGTCCGCGCACCGGTACCTCGCCATGCGGCGTCCGGCCGCCAAATCCGGGCAAGCCGCGGAAGAACTTGAAAAACGGATCGTCCGGCACATCATTGTCGATGCCATCCACGCTGGTTTTGGCGATGCCCTGCGTGGTAATGCCGACGACGGCGGGACCATAGCGTTCGACGATGGCGCGATAGTTGGGCGCGGTGATCGGGCCGATCGGCGCGGCAGGCAACGCGGCCGCCGGCGCAGGTTGAACAGCGGCTTGCGCGACTGGCGCGGGTTGCTTGAACCACTCCGCAGGGTTCCAGGTAACCGCGCCGGCGGTGCCGGCGATAACGCCTGCCGCGGCAAGCGCAAGTGTGAGCGATTTGGCTTTCATGTCGTTCCTCTTCTCAAAGTTGGATCAGGATTGCAGTACGATCCAATAATAGAAGCGGAAACTTAAGCCAGACTTAAGGACCCGCGAGGCCGGATTTTGGCGCCTCGCGCAAAAACATCACGCACACCTTGAGCCCGCCAAACCGCGATGGTTCGAGTTCGATGCGAGCGCCATGCTGCTCCGCGATGTTCTTGACGATCGACAGTCCGAGGCCGCTGCCGCTCTGCTGGTTTTCCTGCCCGCGATAGAAGCGGTCGAACGCGCGCTGGCGGTCGCTCGCGGCGATACCCGGACCGGAATCTTCGATGACGAGCAAGACCCTGTCGGCATCCGTCGCCACCTGCACATGGACCAATCCGCCCTGCGGGGTATAGCGAATCGCGTTGTCGAGCAAATTGCGCGCGAGGATGCGCAACCGGGCTGGATCGGCCGCTATCGGCAGATGCTCGGGCGCGTCCAGTTCGAGCCCGATATGCCGCGCCTGCGCAAACGCAAATACGTCCGCGATGGTCTGGCGCGTCAATTCGGCCAGATCGGTCGCTTGCAGCTGCACCGTCGTGTCGTTGGGATCGGTCTGCGCCGCGGTCAGCAACTGCTCGATCAAATGCGTGGCGCGGTCCACGCCTTCATGCAGCTTGCCCAGCGCATCTGCCTTGGCCGCGTCATCGGGCGCGCGGGCCAGCAGTTGCAACTGCAGTTTCAGCGCGGTCAACGGCGAGCGCAGTTCATGCGCGGCGTCGGCGACAAAGGCGCGCTGGCTCGAGAACGCGCGTTTGAGCCTAGTCAGAAGCGAGTTCAATGCCTTGACCAGCGGCGCGATTTCGCTTGGCAAATTCGCTTCCGACACCTCGTCGAGACTGTGCACGTCGCGCTGCCCGACGTCCCTTGCCAGCCGCTGCAGCGGCGAGAGCGAACTGCCGACCAGCCACCAGATCAACAGCGCCATCAACGGCGCGAAAGCGAGCAAAGGGGCAAGACTGCGAAGCGCCGCAGCGGCCGCCAGATCGCGCCGCAATTCCAGCGGCTGCGCGACCTGGATGATGCGATCCCGGGCGGCCAGGCTGTAGACCCGCCAGCGCCTGCTGCCTGCATCGACATCGGTGAATCCCAGCGTCGCGCGATCGAACAGCGGATCGCCCGGACGGGACAGGTAGAGCATGGCGCCGCTGCTGGTCCATATCTGCACCACGACATCCATTGCGTCCTCGTTCGGGTTCGCATACGGATTCACGACCACGCCCTGGTCGCGCAGCGACAGGGCAATCTGCCGCAACTGGTAGTCGAACAGATCTTCGTTTTCTTTCAGCGTATGGCGGTAAGTGATCACGCCGATCCCGAGCGCGGTCAGCATTGCCGCCAGCAACAGAAACACCGAGAGCCTGGTGCGTATCGACTTCATGATGCCTGCTCCGCTTTCGGGATGAAATAGCCGACCCCGCGCATATTCTGGATAAAGTCGGCGCCGAGCTTGCGCCGCACGGCATGGATATGCACTTCGACCGCGTTGCTTTCCACCTCTTCGCCCCAGCCGTACATCCGTTCTTCCAGCTGCGCGCGCGACAGGATGGCGCCGGGCCGCAGCATCAATGCTTCGACAATCGCATATTCGCGCGCCGACAACACGACCGGCCGGCCGTCGCGCTTCACTTCCCTGCTGGCCGGGTTGATGCGCACACCGTGAAGTTCCATTTCCGGCTCCGCATGTCCCGCGCTGCGGCGCAGCGCCGACCGGATGCGCGCCGCCAGCTCTTCCAGGTCAAACGGCTTCACCACATAATCGTCGGCGCCGGCATCGAGCCCCTTGATCCGCTCTTCGATGCCATCGCGCGCCGTGATGATGATCACCGGCAAACGCTGTTTGCGCACACGCAGACTGTGCAACACTGCAAGGCCGTCCTTGCCCGGCAAGCCGAGATCGAGCAACGCCAAATCGAAATGCTCATGCGACAAGGCCGTCTCCGCCGCATGACCGTCACGCACCCAATCAACGACGTAGCCGTCCTGCCGCAACGACGTGCGAACCGCATCGCCGATCATTTCGTCATCTTCCACTAACAATATCCGCATCTGCTCACCCTGCTGTTGAACCTAAGCGGGTAATCAAAAGTTTTTTGACAAAATATATGTTCATGATTGCGACATCCATGACGCCGGAACGTATTGACGCATTCGACCCCCACCCTAACCCTCCCCCTGCCCGGGGG
>CAMLDH010000389.1 GCA_946478765.1 uncultured Oxalobacteraceae bacterium
CATGTAATAATTACCGGCTATCAACATGATGCAACTTGGAACAGGCATTACGCCAACGCCCTTCCAGCGGCCCTCATAGTCAGGACCAAGCGCAGAAAATGACCCTGTCGTCCCACACCAAACGCCCCACCTGCCGCAGATGCCAGCGTCCGCTACGCACTTGTATTTGTCATTGGATTACCCCGACCGCACCTGCAGTCGAGGTATTGATTTTGCAACACCCCTTGGAAAGCGACAATGCAAAAGGCAGCGCACGCCTGCTGCACCTGAGTTTGGCGCGCAGCCGCTTGATCACGGGTGAAGTTTTTTCGGAACAGCAATTGCAAACATACCTGCATGCGCCCTGCGATGATCGGCAAACTGTCCGCCGACACGCCATTTTGCTTTACCCGGACCCGCCCGAGGAGAACGCACTGCCCATGACGGCGGCACCTGTTTTGGATCAAACCTGGTTGTGCGAGCCGGCACGATTATGCTTGGTCGTACTGGATGGCACGTGGCGCAAGAGTCGGAAAATGCTTTACCTTAATCCGTTGCTGCAAACACTGCCGCGATTGCCATTGCGGGACACGCCGCCATCGCGCTATCTGATTCGCACAGCGCATCGCGCAGACCAGCTCTCCACGCTGGAAGCCACTTGTTACGCACTGATGCAACTGGAAAAGAACAACGAGAAATTTCAGCCCTTGCTCAACGCCTTCGACGGCTTTGTGGCGCAACAGTCCGCATATAGCGTTCCTGGCGCTCCTGAAACCCCTGTCGGTCTGAAAGCGGACCACTGAATACTGCGGTCCGACACGCCGATCGACATGCATATTCGCCAGGCGCTCATGCGCCTGTCACGGCGCCTTCGCAGATACGCTGGCACTGGCGGCCAGTTTCCTGTTCTTTTCCGACAGGGTGCGAATCAAGCCATCGATACCACCCTTGTCGATGATCGATGCAAAGCTGCTCTTGTATGTTTCGCTCACCCATACGCCCAGTACATTTACGTCATAAATTTTCCAGCCACTCGGCGATTTGAAAAGACGATAGTTCACCTGAACCGGTTCGGCACGCCGCGGCAGCCTCACCCGGGAATGCACTTCGACTTCGGTGTCGGCAGGATCGGCACGCAAGGGGGCAAATTCCAGTTGCTGGTCCCTGACCAGCGACATTGCTCCCGAATAGGTGTACAGCAGCAAAGTACGAAATTCATCGGCCAGCCTTTGCTGTTGCGCGGGCGTCGCGCTACGCCAATAACGTCCGACAGTCAACGCAGTGGCGCGCTGAAAATCCAGATGCGGAAGAATTTTGGTTTCCACCAGAGCGAATATGCGCCTCCGATTGCCGGCCTGAATATCCTTGTCGCTGCGCGCAGTCGCCATCACTTCCTGACTGACGCGTTTGATCAAGACATCCGGCGCTTCGAACGCCTCGGCGTCACTGCTGGCAACAGTCAACGTACCGAGAGTAAAGCCAATAACGACAAATAATGTGGCAATGGCTTTCATGATTTCCTCGATGGAAGGAAGAAGCGTGTCGCGGCTCTTTTGATCAAGCAGAGACAATCACACTATAGACACGGCACGGAAGCGAAGATTTGTTCAATGCCAAACCCAGGGCAATCGCATGAAAGCCCTTGACACCGAGTGTCATGGAACTATTGCAGCAGTATTGCCACTCACCTGCCAAATCAATCGGTGGCGGGAGCGCATGTCAGCTCAAGGCGCCAAGGGCGCTTAGGCTGCGCGTCAAGCTCGCCCATGGGATGGTGTCAGGCATGCGCCCTGACCTCCACCAACTCTTCTTCCAGAAAAAAATAATATGCGCCCCTCTTCTTCTTTTACACCGTTATTTTTTCGCCCAACAACCACGGTCAACGACACACCGGGGCCAAGCCGACCCACGCGCCAACAACCAGAACCTTTGACTTACTCTCGTGAAAACTACGGGGACATAAACCGATTCACCCGTAGCCGCGATTTCCGTACGTTCAAGAAGGAATACGAGGATACGCTCGACCGCATTGCGGCCTTTGTGCAAGACAATGGAAACCGCCTTGAGCCGCCATTGTTGAACGCCACTAAGCAGAAGGTCACAAACGACTTCAACACATTGAAGCATCGTTTGTTCGTCTCGGACGACTTTGGCCTCAGTACACCAGCGGTGTATGGAACGGGAAAAGATCTGTTTCATGCACTCGAGGGCTTGCTGAAGAATGAAAACATCCCGCTTCAACATCGTATGGACGCCGTCGTTGCGCTGGCTCCCAGAACAGGCGCTTGTGCCGGTGGACTGGTGGGTGATTTGGATGCAACGATTGTGAAGTTGAAGTTATCCAATGGCGGCTTGGAGGGTGCCGCGTATCGATGGAAGATAAAAATGCTGGACGATCTGATTCTTCAGTATGTCCATGCCAATAATCATCGCTGCACTCCCATCATGGAAATCCATTATGTCAATGCCTATTACAACTATTGGGCCCATGAGATGGGAGTGGAGGCGCGGCCGGACGCGGCTGCCAATCCCTTGCTGATCAATGGGAAGATTACCCTAGATCAACTGATTGAGTGCAAGGAATTTGTATCTGAACAGTTAAAACCTATGCTCCTGGCCAATGAAATGGCCGATCAATACCGTGGCCGGCTTGAAGAGTCCTTCCGCGAGAATGGGATTGCGCTGGACAATATCCCTTTTGAGAAAATCAAAGTGCTACAGGACATCCAGAAAAGCGAATTGGATCCTGAGTATGGCGAGGTTAGTCCGCACCTTTTCCTATCGCCCATCGATCCGAACGACTATGGTTCGGCATACGCTTATAACGGAGCCCGGTGGCCGACAGGCGTCGTACGGCATTTCCTGAAAGAATTCAAGAAGAAGGGATTGGCCGACTATGACAGGGAGAGCAAGATCGTTCTGGGCGACACCGGTGAGGGCCGCCTCAAGATGCAGGAAGGTTTGCTGTGGCTCAAGGTCAAGGGCGAAGAACCCAAGGAACCCACGGCGCAAGACTTGCTCAAGATTGCTCCGAAAGATCTGCTTGACGCTATTGAAAAAGCGGCCCCCACGGATGCGCATGCGCGCGCCTCCCTGCTGCGCGGCATTGTTCGGCGCATCGATGAAAATTACGGGGTATTCATGGCTATGGCGCAGGGACATGCCGACGCCATCAAGACGTTTGGGGAACTAGTGCTCCATATGCCGTCAGAGGAACAAATACAGATGCTGTTGAACGTCAAAGACAGCCAAGGAAATCACGGGTTGTTCATGGCGATGCAGGAGGGGCATGCCGACGTCATCAAGGCATTTGGGGAACTGTTGCTCCGTATGCCGCCAGAGGCACAAATGCAGATGCTGTTGAACGCCGAAGGTCCCCACGGAAATCACGGATTGTACACGGCGATGCAGAACGGGCATGCCGACGTCATCAAGGCAGATCGGAAGAGCGTCGTGTAGGGAAAGAGTGTAGATCTCGGTGGTC
>CAMLDH010000390.1 GCA_946478765.1 uncultured Oxalobacteraceae bacterium
GACAAGCCCACCTCCGAAAATCCCATCGGATTGAGCAGCATTGGCTGCGCACTGCCGGTGCAGCACGGTCGCACGCGCGCGCCGTGACCCCGACCGCACCATGCGCCCACAAGGCGCACATGCCAGCTTGGCAGCCGCGCAAGGGCGCAAAACAAAACGCAGCATTCTGCGAACCCGCAGGGCGCGCAGGGGGCATGCCACCAAGTGGAGCGCAGCGCAGCGACTAGGGCGACTTTGCGGAATGCCGCGTTATGTTAAAGCGCCCGCGCCAGCGGGCGCCGCTATACCCCGCAGCAGTTGTGCCTTTGCCGCTGTTGATCCGACCGACGGCGCAGCGCGGCGGCAAGCGACGCAGCGCGACGGCATCGCGCAGCGACTGATCAGGTCATTCGGTCTCAACAGCCGAGGCCGTATCCGATTGCCGGCCCCGTCGCCATGTGACCCGCCGCCACGAGATCGACTAAGTGACGGCAAGATACGACAGGGATACAAATAGGATACGAATAATTCACCAATCGCGAATCAGGCGAAACCACCATCAGTCTTAGATGTAGGCTTCGAAATCTCATCCAAGAAACTATCCTTAATCTTGCTCATCGAATCGTCCTTGTCCGCGCCATATTTCGACTCCAACGCTTCCGCGAGATGTCGCGCCACGTCCGCTAATATTGTTCCCCAAGCATCTACTTCGGGAATACCCATCCCATCTTGGTACATCCCAACCTTCATTGAACAATGTAATTTTCGTTCAGCTATCCAAACGCGTAGCATCTCTACGGAATTTTCATCCCGCAATGCTGCCGGTGGAATCGGGCGTTCATTCATAACAACCTCTCCTTTTTAACAAAATTCTTAACGATTGGGCGGGTTAATTCCGTTAGCTGGCCATTTACTTTCCCGCACCTCGTTTCTCCTATTATCAAGATTCTCGACACCACCATGGTCATTAATGGCTTGCTGCTCCTTGTTTCGACGCTCATCACGGTTCCCCTTGTCGTACTCACCGACAATTCTAGCGCCGTCACGATCTCGTCCATCTGACTTGTCACGCTTTCGCTGATCTAAGTTGTCAGTAGAGCCAATGTAGTCATTGCCGGAACTCGTTTTGTCTCCCGGCACGCAATAGATACAACCCTTGTCAGAATCCTTGGTACCTGCGCTGTTTGCACCAACAGAGAATTCCACCGCTTCCTGCCGTACCGAAAGGCCTGAACCCGCGCCATGCGCAGGGTGCAATCGGCGTTTTGCTGCGCGAGACCCCCTGATGCGGTTTTTGCCAACGGCGCGGATAGCGAACGCAGTATATCATCCGCAGTTATGGAAGTAACAAGAGGATGCCACCGGGCTGGAGGCGGTGGCGGATGGTGGCGGTCAGCGCCGCGCGTAGCCTGCGTCCGCCAACGCCTTGCGCACGCGCTCGCCGGCGGCCTGCATTATGTATGCCTCGTTGGTATCGATGACAAGTTGGCGGTAGTCGAGTTATTGAATTTGAAATACTTTCAGTTACTCCAAATGGGCTGCCGCGATCCGCGCTATTTCTTCAGGAATATCGGCATCCAAAAGACACTCCAAGAAGTCAGCGTGATCGTAGCGCCAGTCAGCTGATAAACAATCTTGCAGATTTAGAGAACGAACGTCTCTTCGAACAAACAGCCGAGCCAATTCAAACTGGCGCTCACCCAGTATGACCCAAGAGATGTCTTCATTAAGAAAAACCACCCTAGTGGCGTGGGAGGCAATGGAATCAGCTCCGCCACCACCAGGATCCCAATTCATATTTCGAAGATAGTCCTCAGCAGTTGTTTCGATGTCAATGTCAAACGCGGGCACCGCACCGAAGCTTCGATGATAGTAAGCAATCGGATCAGGGTCAATTGCTGCGACCAGAAGCCGCGGCGAGCCTGTACGTTCAGCCATGCATTTCAGGGCAGTAAGAAAACCTCGGCTAGAAATTCGACCAAAATCAAATGCAGCGACCACAGCGTATGACGCGGGGATCGCCAATCCATCTTCGGCGTGCAGCGAGAACGCCTCATATAATGCATTAGGCTTGGCCAAAAGAGGTGGAATTGAACTCTTCCAAGACATAGAAATCTCCATTACGGCGCCCCAGTGAGACGAATTTTCTGTACCAGCTCGCCAGCGCGCGAGACATCAACCGTGGGACCACGGCTGTTTGAAAAATCTCGCACAGAATACTTAACATCACCTTTAGTAAAGTTAGTCACGCTGCCATCTTTACTGACCGATCTTTGGAACCATTACTTTCAAGGTTCTTCTCAAAGTCTGCTCTTGAAATTTTCGCATCGGTGTTCCTTACGGAGCGGCCCTTTGTACTCTCGTTAACTTCCGTATGGTCGCCATCATCGTCCGGCGGCGGACTACCCGTCGCACTGTTTGCACCGACCATTACCACTCCACTCGGTGACGCGTCCATCAAAGAATCCGAAGCGCAGCCATGGGTTTCTTCGGCAACCGAAGGTTGCGTGATGTGTGAGAGATTGGCGGGCGCGCGGGACTTCCCCGCATTAGCCCTGGCTGACTGTCCCCAGCGGCGGCACCGCCACTGCGCGGCCTTTTCGGCAGGATACGAACGGGATACGACCGCTAGCCGATGGGATGCGAACAGGATACAAGTAGCCTACGAGTATCGAGCCGCGCCTTCCAACCCATCTAAAATTGTCCGATTTGAAGCAAATAGAATCCACTCAGTGCTGTCGATTGCACGAATGGCGATCTTGCACTCTTGAAAGTCGTCGGCCAATAGCTTAGTGACCTCCAACCGATCAATACGCGATACGGCAACGATTAAACAATCGATCGTGTATTCAATTGCTTCTGCAAATCTTGTGATTTCGCTCCATGTCAGAACTAAGCCGAGAGGCTGCTGACGCACCCCCTTCTGAAACTCAAGGACCGAGTCATTGGCTGGCATCTGGCCAACGCCATCAAATTCAAGAATGCTCCAGGCCCAGTCATTTGCTGGCACCTTCGCCAGCAAATCCACCAGTTGAACGCGAGTCCCATTTTTTCGATACATCGGCACTTCAAGCATATTCATATCCCACCTCAGTTTTGCAATGGTTGTGCAGGACCGTGCTGTGGCGTGCCACCAGTTGGATTCGGCAAATAAGGATGCTCATGCGGATTCGTGTGGTTCTGAGGGCGTCCGTGATCCGTAAAATCAATGTCCTTAACAGGACGTCCATCGGCATCCCATTCCCGTCCTTGGTCGTACTTACCACGACGGCCTTCTTTTTGACCAAGTTGAGTATGCGCTCCCTCAGCCTCAGGATCTCGAACTGGATTGCCATTCGGGTCTCGCGGCAATTCGCGGTCGGGAAAGCCGCTTCCTTCGCGGTCTCCTTTCTTCCCGCCGCTGTCTGTACCATCACCAGCATCCAGTGCCTCCGCAAGCATTGTCGCAGCTTTTTCACCCAATGCCCCCCCGGCCAAGG
>CAMLDH010000391.1 GCA_946478765.1 uncultured Oxalobacteraceae bacterium
GCATGAGCGCGATGAGTCGGACGACAGCCAGGAGAGCGGGGTGCGTGACGACATGAAACAGGCCTATGACGATCTCAAGCAGGGCCAGCTGGATACCGACCTGCGCGGCGAGCGCGGCATTACCGAACTCACCAATCACACGCCCGGACAGATGCCCGATAGCGTTGCAAAAAATCCGAATGACAAGCGCTGACGGAGAGCGGCGAACTCAGGCGTTGCCGGTCTGGATCGCCCAGATATCCGGCAAATTGCGCCAGTAGCCGTATGCATCCATGCCATAGCCGACCACGAATTTATCGGGCAGCACCAGACCGACGTAATCGGGCGTAACCGGCTTTTTCTTGCCGATATCCTTGTCGGCAAACACCACCAGCACGACTTCGGCCGCACCCATTGCCAGCAGCCGTTCCTTCACATGGGCCAGGGTCTCGCCCTCGTCCAGAATATCATCCAGCACCAGCACGGTACGGCCCTTCACGTCGGCGCACGGCTCGACTTTCCATTCGATCTTGCCGCCGCGATCCTTGGTGCCGTAACGCGTGACATGGATATAGTCGAACTCCAGCGGAAACGACAGGCGCGTGAGCAACTGCCCCGAGAACACGACCGCGCCGCCCATCACGCCCAACACCAACGGGAAGGGCGCGCCTTCATCATTGTCAAAACGCGCGTTGAGCTTTTGCGCGACCTGGTCGACCGCGTTTTGCACCGCGTTCTCGTCGAAAATCAGTTCGGCATTGGCGAGCAGCGCGCGCGCTTGTTCGGTGTGGGTTTTGGCGTCGATGTCGGACATGGGATTTAGCCTTAAAGTGCAAGATTTGCCAAGACAATAGCACGAGACACAGGTGCGATGCCACCCAATCGCAATGGCCGATATTGCGCTGCATATTGACTCCCCCACGGTCGGACAAACGCGGGGGAAGTAGTGCCGGCTTCCATGTCTGCATCGGTGGCGCAGGCGCGAGTGCAGACACTACTGTCTGCTGCTGCATCCATTCCAGATATGTCAAAAGCCCTATGCTGCCTGCTGCGCCATGTGGCGTACGTTGTACCGGTAGCGTGACGCCCATCCACGCTTGGGTATGGAATGGGAGCGCTTCATGCGATGCGAAGGAAAAAACCTGATCCGCGTGACCCACGACGGGGGTAGATCATCCAGTAGCCGTGTTGAAGTTCTTGGCGTGGGTTTCATTTCTCATGCCAGGTCTCTCGATTAACCGATCACGCCGAAATTCTCAACCTTCCTCAACTTCGGGAAATATAAATTGACGGTTTATATGACGGAACAGATAGTGCGTACGGACTTGCTCGGCCCGGCGAGATGGCGTTTGAGCAAGGCGCTGCACGGTTGCAGTTGGTTGTCGTCCCAGGCTTCGCGCCATCGTCATGCTGCGCAGGCGATTTTTAAAGCCTGAATATTGTTTGTAAATCCCATGTTTGATGTGCTTAAACAGGGAAAAGCCGTGAATAAAAAAGCTTATTCACTTTCACCTGTTGGCGAAACATCGAGGGAGCTCACTTTCTACGAATGGAATTTTTGTTAAATTTTATTACCAATAATTTCACCTTGTTTGACGGGAAAAATATCGATGACTACACTCCGAAGCTTTTCAGCTTTCAATAATGTGTCTGGATTTTTCATTGGCACATAAAGAGCCGCTAAATGCTGTGGCGATTTGCGGCGATTGACCGCCACACATAGTGGTTGCACCTCGTATGTCGGAAGGCGGGATATCGAGGGAGCTTCAATGTGGAATAAGAGAATTGTGGTATCCCATTAGCTCAATAGTTTTGTAAATGTAAAGGATAAAAGATGAGTCATAAGGATGTGGGTCTGTTGTTGACAGCTCTGGTTCTTATTCAGGGTTGTATTGCGATTTTTCTTAGTTACGGTTTAAACGGAAAATATTTTAAGGACACGCCAAATGTAGCGGAGGCATTTCGCAAGCTACGCGCTGATAAGCCACGTACCGCTAAAACCATACGTATTTGCTACTTGTTGTGCTGGGTGGATTTGTTGATAGCTGTACTTCATAATCTTGGGAGGCATTAATGGGAGTTTTGACTGATGTAATTGTATTCGGTGTCGCAAGTTCAGATACCGTCACTAGTCTAGAGGGAGGCCTAGATCCGGCAGGCTATGCAGGGTCGGTAATTTCCCTTGCCGCAAATGGCGCACAAACTGCAACATCCGTGGGTGTCACGGCTCCTTCTATTAGCACTGTTACTGGTATCACGAAAGCTGCTGCAGGTGCAGGTGTGATCGGTGCGGGACTCACAGCAGTTCAAATAAAAATAGATTTGGATGCTGGAAAAGACATAAAAGTTGGCGATGCCATTACCGTTGGAACTGCGATTCCGATTGGAATCGCAGTCGCTGTCGGGGCCATCGGTGTGGGTTCCGTTCTGATTCCAGTTGGTGCTGTTCTTGGCGTAGCAGCAGGTGTTTTAAATATTTATGGATTCACGCTTTCCGATATTTTTAAAAAACTTGATGAGATGTCAAAAGGCAGCGAACTTACTCTTGCTGACCAAAAGGCGATAGACACTTTTATTTCTCAGACCGCAGGGACATTCGATTTTTTCACAAAGCCGACTTCTGGCACTTTTATCGACCCTCAATGCAATGCCACCTTCATCGCCTCCCAAAGCTACACCCCCCCGCCTCGTCGCGACCCGCTAGTGCTGGACTTGGACGGCGACGGCCTCGAAACTGTCGGCCCCGCCCAATCCGGCGTACTGTTTGACCACAATGGCGATGGTGTCAAGACCGGTACCGGCTGGCTCAAGGCCGACGACGGCTTTCTCGTCATGGACCGCAACAATAACGGCGTCATCGACAACGGGCGGGAACTGTTCGGCGACGCCACGATGCTGTATACAGGCGGCACCGCCGCCGACGGCTTTGCGGCACTGGCGCAGGAGGACAACAACGGCGACGGCAAGGTCAATAGCACAGACGCCAACTGGAGCAAGCTGCGCATCTGGCGCGACCTCAACCAGGACGGCGTGTCGCAGAGTAATGAGCTGTCCACGATGGACAATACCGGCATTGCCAGCGTCAATACCAGCAAGACCGCCAACAGCGTCACGCTGGCCAACGGCAACCAGATCGCCGACTTGGGCGCCTACACCAGAACCGACGGCGCAACCGGCGCACTGGGTGCAACCAGTCAATTGGCCGACGTCAATTTTGCACAGGACACGTTTCATAGCGCCTTCACCGACCAGATCGTGATCGACGACGATGTCAAGCCGCTGCCCGACATGCATGGATCGGGACTTGTCAGGGAACTGCAGCAAGCGGCCAGCATGGATACCACGGCAGGCGTCGCGCTCAAGGCCAAACTGGCAGCCTTTGCCGCTGCGGCCACCGGTGCCGAACAAAAGGCAAGATCGGAAGAGCACACGTCTGAACTCCAGTC
>CAMLDH010000392.1 GCA_946478765.1 uncultured Oxalobacteraceae bacterium
AGTTGAAAGAAGTGCGTCTTCTGTTGGATGAGCACCATTTCAACGAGGCCGCACTGCAAACCGCGTGGCGCAATAAAACCAACCAGGATATTGCCGCCAGTATCATCGGCCATATTCGACAAGCCGCGCTGGGCGAAGCCTTATTGCCGTTCGAGCAACGCGTCGCCAACGCCATGCAACGCATTTACGGCCTCACCAATTGGTCGCAAGTACAGCGTCGCTGGCTGGATCGTCTGGCAAAACAACTCATGCATGAAGTGGTGATCGACCATCAATTCGTCAATCAGCGTTTCAGTGCCGATGGCGGCGCAAAAAAACTCAATGCGATGCTCGGCGGCCAACTCGATCAGGTACTCGGACAATTCGCGGATGCGCTGTGGCCGCAAGCTGCGTGAGTAATTGACATACTGTCAATAGAGTCAAAAGCGCGATCCCGCCTTGCGTGATGCCTTTGCATTGACACGACAATGCAATTGCATTACCGTATATCCTGTTCAATTATTTCACAGGAGAGGATCATGGCTGCCACCCTCGAAGTCGAATCCACACTCACGGACCGCTACCAAACCACGGTCCCGGAGACTGTTCGCCGTGCGCTTAAGTTGGGTAAGCGAGACAAGCTTCACTACACCATTCGCCCGGACGGTGCCGTGCTGATCACCCGCGCTGCAGACCCCAAGGAAGACGATCCGGTGCTGGGGCAATTCCTGTCTTTTCTGGCCGATGACATTGCCAAGCATCCCGAACATGTACACGCGATCGATTCGGCCTTGCTGGCGCGCATTCAGTTACTGGTGGGGCAAGTTGAGGTTGATCTGGATGCGCCACTATCGGCGGACGACGAATGACGCAGTTGTCTTCCATGCCGCTGGTTGTCAACGGATGGACGATCTTTGCGCACCCCCTGTTTCTCGACCAACTTGAAGCAGTGATCAAGCGGGTCGAATCTCACCGTCAGAAAGATCCGGTCGGCTACGTTCGCAAAAACGCCAGCAAGCGTCTTGCGGCCATTGGCAAATTAGCCTTTGAGGTCATTCCTCAAGATCCGGGGCGCGCCGAGTACCGACAGGGCAATACCCTGGGCGAAGAGCGCAAGCATTGGTTTCGCGCCAAGTTCTTCCAGCAGTACCGCTTGTTCTTCCGCTACGACCTGAAAAGCAAGATCATCGTCTACGCCTGGGTGAACGATGAGGATACCAAGCGGGCTTACGAAAGCGATGATGACGCGTACCGAGTGTTCCGCAAGATGCTGGAAAACGGGCGCCCACCCAATGACTGGCAAGCATTGTTCAGCGAAGCGCAGATACAGACGGACCGCCTGAATCTGTTGGCGACGCACTCCCGGTTCTCGGGGGCAGACGTTGCAACGCCGCCATGAGCGAAATGCGCTATTTCACTTTTCGCGACAACTTAAAATAGCGACCCGAATTATTTTAACTTTACCTATGCGTAGGGAACGCTGCATCGCGTATGCACCCACCGGCCAAAATTGCAGCCAGGCGCACGCCTATACAGCACGTACAGCAACATTCTGAATCTGGAAACCGCATCAATGAGCAACAACGACATCGTCCAAAAACTCTGGAACCTGTGCGACGTCCTGCGCGACGACGGCATCAACTATTCCGACTACGTCACCGAACTGGTGCTGCTGCTCTTCATCAAGATGGAATATGAAAATACCGAAAGCGGCCTGCTGGTAAAGCACAAGCTGCCCGAATACGCGCGCTGGCAAACACTCGCCAGCCTGTCCGGCCTCAACCTGCTCAATCACTACCGCGAAACGCTGCTCAAACTCAGCACCAGTCCCGACCCGCTGATTTCCGCCATCTACGCCGATGCCCAGACCCGCTTGAAGGAACCGCGCCACCTCGAACAACTGATCAAAAGCCTCGACAGCATCGACTGGTTCAGCGCAAAGAAAGACGGCCTCGGCGACCTGTACGAAGGCCTGCTGGAGAAAAACGCCAGCGAAACCAAATCCGGCGCCGGCCAATACTTCACGCCGCGCCCCCTGATCGACAGCATCATCCATCTGGTCAAGCCGCAAGCCGGTGAAACGATTCAAGATCCGGCCGCCGGCACCGCCGGTTTTCTGATCGCCGCCGACGCCTACATCCGCAGTCAAACCGACGACTTGTACAACCTGAACCAGAGGCAGCAAACCTTCCAGCGCAACAAGGCGTATGTCGGCATGGAACTGGTATCGGGCACCAGACGACTCGCCTTGATGAACTGCCTGCTGCACGGCATGGAAGGCGACGATCAAGGCGTGGTCCATCTCGGCAACACGCTCGGCAGCGCGGGGACCCAACTGCCCAAGGCCGACATCATCCTCAGCAATCCGCCCTTCGGCACCGCAAAAGGCGGCGGCGGACCGACCCGCGACGATCTCACTTTTTCAACCGGCAATAAACAACTCGCGTTCTTGCAGCACATCTATCGCGGCCTGAAAGACGGTGGCCGCGCTGCCGTGGTGTTGCCGGATAACGTGTTGTTTGAAGCCAGCGTCGGCGCGGACATCCGGCGCGACCTGATGGATAAGTGCAATCTGCATACGATCTTGCGACTGCCCACCGGGATTTTCTATGCGCAAGGTGTGAAGACCAATGTGCTGTTCTTTACCAAGGTCAGCAACAAAGCCAACGGCGGCACCAAGAATGTTTGGGTGTATGACATGCGCGCCAACATGCCGAAGTTTGGCAAGCGCACGCCGTTTACGCGCTCGTATTTCACGGAGTTTGAAGTGGCTTACGGCGACGATCCGCTGGGCAGCAGTGCGCGGAGTGATCAGGGCGAAGCAGGGCGCTTCCGTTGCTTCAATCGCGCATGGATTGCCGAACGTAAAGATAGCTTGGATATTGCGTGGCTCAAGGATGAGAACGCCGAAGATGCGGCCGATCTGCCGGAGCCGGTCGTATTGGCGCAGGAGGCGATGGGAGAATTGGAAGCGGCGTTGGCGGAGTTGCAGGGGATTTTGGCAGAGTTGAATGAAGAGGTGGCGGAATGAGAGAAATACCAGTTGGTTGGTGTGGCGCACTCCTCAACGATGTTTCAAACGTTGTTCGCGGCATTACCTTTCCGGCTTCAGCGAAAGAAGAAAATTTGACTACAAAAAATGTTTGCTGCCTTAGAACTAGCAATATTCAACGCGAAGTCGAGTGGGGAAACATATATTTTGTCTCAAAAACATTTGTGAAACGCGATGAGCAACTAGTTCAATCTGGCGACGTGCTGATGTCGATGGCAAATAGCTATGAGCTAGTTGGCAAAGTTGCAATTGCAAAACAGGTTCCGTATCCCACTGCATTTGGTGCATTTCTATCGGCAATTCGACCAACTAGTATTATTGATGGAAAATATTTGTTCCACTTGTTACGTACAAATCATGTTCAGCGTGAATTACGTCAGGGAT
>CAMLDH010000393.1 GCA_946478765.1 uncultured Oxalobacteraceae bacterium
CCACCGACCCCAGCATTATGAGTGCTGTGCTCTAACCAACTGAGCTATATCACCAGTAAGCCCGACATTATGAGGTTTCTCGTTTGGCCTGTCAATATATTGACAACCAGTCATGCTTTTCAGCTCAGCCAAGCGCAGTGCGCACCTGATGCAACACGATTGCCACGGCTTTTGCGTCGATGCAATCGACCACAATACGTTCCGGCATGGAGCGCAGCCACGTCAACTGCCGTTTCGCCAATTGCCTGGTCGCGGCGATGCCCTTGTCGCGCAAGGTTGGATAATCATATTCACCATCGAGATATTCCCATGCCTGCCGATAGCCGACACAACGCATCGACGGCAGGCCCAAATGCAAGTCACCCCGTGCGCGCAGCGCGTTGACTTCGGCAATCAACCCGCCGGTCGTCCCCTCCAGCATGGCGTCGAAGCGTGTCGCGATGCGTGCATGGAGCACGCTGCGCTCGGACGGCTCCAATGCGATCGGCAATACGTTGAATGGCAATGCCTGTTGCGGCGCTTTGGCCAGCAGATGCGACATCGGTTGACCGGTCAACTCGGCAATCTCCAGCGCGCGCTGAATGCGTTGTGCATCGTTCGGCTTCAGGCGCGCGGCAGTCTCCGGGTCAAGTGTGGCGAGTTTGGCATGCATCGCCGGCGAACCGATGCGCGCGGCTTCTTCATTCAGACGTGCGCGCAGCGCGGCGTCGGCTGCCGGCAATACGTCGAGGCCGTCTTTCAATGCCTTGAAATACAGCATGGTGCCGCCGACCAGCAACGGCAATTTGCCGCGTGCCACGATCTTTTCGACCAGGCGCAACGCATCTTGCCGAAACTGCATGGCCGAGTACGCTTCGATCGGGTCGAGGATGTCGATCAGATGATGCGGCACGCCGGCTTGCTCTTCTGCGGAAGGTTTGGCGGTGCCGATGTCCATGCCGCGATAGACGAGCGCGGAGTCGACTGAAATGATCTCGGATGGAATATGCCTGGCAATCTCCAGTGCGGCGGCGGTCTTGCCCGACGCGGTCGGGCCCATGATGGACACTGCCAGCGGTTTCTTGTGCATGGTCATCAGGCTGCTCTCAGGTGCGCAGCAGGGAACGCGCGCACCGCGCCGAATATCAGTACGCCAAGCATGCAGCCAATGATCGCGAGCGGATACAGCGTGCCATTCGTGGTTGCGCCGACCACGGTGCCGACCAGCAGAGCCACCACCATGTACAGCGCGCCCATCAGCCCGGCCGCAGTGCCGGCCTGCAGGTGAAATGGAGAAACCGAACCGGACTGTGCAATCGGGGAGTTGATGCCATGCGCGCCCATGGTCAAAAACATGGCGGCCAGCATCAGCGACCAATGCGCGATCCCGGCTGCCACCATTGCCAAAAAGAGCGCGCCCGCCGCAAGCGACATTGCGCTGCCGACGCGAAAGGTATGATGGGCGCCGAGCTTGGGCAGCAGGCGACGGCAGACGAGCGTGCCTGCCATATAGCCGGATACGCCGAACGCGAAGCAATAACCGAAGAATTCAGTCGGCACGTGCAACACGCGGATCAGCACAAACGACGAGCCGGAGATCAATGAAAAAATCGTGCCGTAAGACAGCGCGCCCGGTAATGCATGCGCCCAGAATTCACGCGTGCCGAGCACTAACCGATAGTTTGCCAGCAGTCCGGCCGGGTCGGTGGCGTGCGGGTCCTTGTGCGTATTGGTTTCCGGAAGATGCATAAACGTGGCCAGCATCACACAGGCGGAACAAATCCCGAGCGCTGCAAACGCAGCGCGCCATCCGAATGCCACTTGCAAATACGAGCCCAGAATCGGGCCCAAAATCAGTACCGGCGATACCCAGATATTCGCTTTGGCAATCAACTGCATGCTGTCTTCCCGGGCGTATGCATCGCGCACCAGTGCGCGCGCAATGACGACCGCGGCGCAGCAGCCGAGCGCTTGCAAAAAGCGCGCCGCAATCAATAGCTGAATCGATTGCGCCAGTCCGCATAACGCGCTGGCCGCTACATACGAGCCGAGTCCGCACAGCAGTACCGGCCGTCGTCCGAAGCGATCGGAGAGCGGCCCGACGACCAGTTGCGCGCCGCCGAAACCGATCGCGAACAGCGACAGCGTCAATTGCACCGTCGACGGCGGCACGTTGAATCCGCTGGCCAGGCTCGGCAGCGAGGCCAGATACAAATCGGTCGACAGCGGTTGCATCATCATGAACGCAGTGATCAGGATCAGCAGCGGCGCGTGAGCGTATGGCGCGAGCGGACGGGTGCTTGAAGTCATTGATTTCTTTGTGTTGTATCTTTAAGGAGTGCAGGCCCCTGTGCCTGTAGCCGTCATGCAGGCACAGGGGCCTGCACTACACCTTTACTGCCCACGCAAGAACAGCTTGTCCAGGTCGGCCAGTGCCAGTTGCACCCAGGTCGGGCGTCCGTGATTGCACTGGTCGGCGCGCTCGGTGGCTTCCATCTGGCGCAGCAGCGCATTCATTTCGGGTATCGTCAGCGCGCGGTTGGCGCGCACTGCGGTATGGCAGGCGAGGGTGCCGAGCAATTCATTGCGCCGTTCCAGCAGCACGCGCGAGCCGCCGAATTCGCGCACTTCCCGCAGCACGTCGCGCGCCAGACTTTGGGCATCGGCATTCTTCAGCAGTGCCGGCACCGCGCGCACCGCCAGCGTGGTGGGCGACATCACGGCGATGTCGAAACCCAGCGCCTGCAAGGTATCCTGATTTTCTTCCACCGTGCCGACTTCAATGCCGTCGGCGTAGAACGTGACCGGAATCAGCATCGGCTGCACCTGCATCGCATCGTCGTCCAATGCGTTTTTCAATTGCTCGTACAGGATGCGCTCATGCGCCGCATGCATATCCACCAGCACCAGTCCGTTCGCGTTTTGCGCGAGCACGAAAATGCCATGCAGTTGCGCCAGCGCGAAACCGAGCGGGTATTCATCTGGCGGCGGCAGTTGTACGGCGGGATTGCGTGCGACGGGCACATTCTGCAGCGCCGCATCGCGCGTATCCGATACTGCGCCGCGATCGCCGAACAGTGCGCCGTATTGTGCAGTCGTTTGCGCGACGCCTGCGCCGTTGGCGAACTGGGCACTGAAGCTCGTTTGCTGTTGTTCGCGCATCCACGGCAGCGCGCCGGGATTGGGCGGGATTGGCGCAGGCACGGTGCCGAACGCGGTGGCGGACGTCTGCGCCAATGCGCGGCTGACCGCATGGAACACGAACTGATGTACCGCCCGGCTGTCGCGAAAGCGCACTTCGATTTTCGATGGATGGACATTGACGTCGACCAAAGCCGGGTCGAGGTCGAGCGCCAGGACATACGACGGATAACGGTCGCCGTGCAGCACATCCTGATA
>CAMLDH010000394.1 GCA_946478765.1 uncultured Oxalobacteraceae bacterium
GGCATTGTCATAGCAGTTCCCTTTGCGCGACATGGAGGCTTGCATGCCGAATTGCTCCACCAGCTTCCGGTAATCATGGGCACAATATTGGCTACCCCGGTCCGAGTGATGAATCAATCCTGGCGCTGGCCGCTTATTGGTGGCAGCACGCCAAAGGGCCTGCGCGGTCAAGGCCTGAGTCATCCGTTCACCCATCGCGTAGCCGACGATTTCACAGGTGAACACATCCTTCACGCCCGCAAGATAGAGCCATCCCTCGCCGGTCTGGATGTACGGGTGAGTAGACCATGGGAGTTTCACCCACGGCCCCTCGCAGAACCGGACGTGAGCCTCTCGACTCATCCGGCTCCCATCATCCAGCATTAGGTAAACATCCTAGCTTCCAATGCCAGAAGGCATTCTGAAACTTGCGCGCTAGCCGCCCGAGGGCGTGCCCTGCTCGGGTCTTATGCCGAGCAAGGTGTTTGTACTTGCGCATCATCCAGCGTGTCAGGTAGTCATTCAAGTGCTTCCACACAGCAGACATCGCCGATTCATAGAATCGACCGTAATACTGATGCCAACCTCGGATTATTGGATCGAACATGGCGGATAGGTCCGCCACACTCTTGTCACATTTCAGCTGAAGGTGCCACCCACGTATCGTCTGCCGCATTGCCTTGAGGGCGTCACGACTGACGGCGGGGGCGAAGTTCACGTAGACGCGACCAAACTTGTCCATCGCTTTGCGCGGTCGAAAAGTATAGCCAAGAAACGTGAATTGCACACACGGGAAATCTCCCTGCCGATTGATGTCTTTGCAGTACACGATCCGCGTTTTCTCAGGATGCAGTTCAAGTCCGCACTGCCCGAAGCGTTCGCCAATCTTTGCCAAGACGAACTTGGCCTGCGCCAAACTTCGACAGTGGATCACTCCATCATCAGCGTAGCGGCAGAACCGCACGCTTGGAAGATGACGGCCTACCCAGCTGTCAAATGCATAGTGCAGAAACAGATTGGCCAACATAGGACTGACGACTCCACCTTGCGGTGTACCTCGCGTCCTTTCGACAAGTGCGCCATCCGGCATTTGCATTGGCGCTTTCAGCCAACGCTCGACGTACAGCAGCACCCATGGTGTCTGACAGTGTTTCCTTAGCGCCCGCATGAGCAGATCGTGCTCGATGTTATCAAAGAGGCCCTTGATATCGAACTCAATCACCCAGTCATATTCCCAGCTTCGCCGTCTCACCATGGCGATCGCATCGTGCGCCGAGCGCCCAGGACGATAGCCATAGGAGTTGGTATGAAATATCGGGTCGATAACTGGCTCCAGCAGTTGCTTGACCACCGTTTGCGCCACCCTGTCCGCCACCGTCGGCACACCCAGCATGCGCACCCCGCCAGACTTCTTTGGGATGGCCACGCCTTTGACCGGAGGCGGCATATAGCTCCCAGAACACATACGGTTCCAGAGCTTGTACAGGTTGCCGCTTAGGCGGCTCTCGAATTGGTCCAGCGACTCACGGTCTGTACCCGCAGATCCTCCATTTGCTTTCACACTTTTATAAGCTTCCCATACAAGCGCCTTGGGAATGTCATAAGGCTTGGTCATTGGGCTGCGCTCCTCCCGCTTGCGCGGTTGACACAGCCAAATGCCGGGATGACGCAGCCCCTTCGCTCCACCACCATTACAGCGGCTTCAACACTACTACGAGCTGCTCCGTCCCTTGGTGGCGCATCGCTACTATCGGCCTTGCCTTTCGGGCTTGTGCCTTTCGCTTTACATCGCCACCGAAGGTTCCCGCAGTTCAGCGTAAGAGCCCGGATCAGGCTGACGCTGCCTCTATGCCGGACACCGCCTGGCCCGTAAGCAGGTAACGGCCAGACTGATCGCGGGGCAACATCACTCCCCGGTTTTGATGTCACCTGAAGACTTTCGACACTTGAGCGGCAGTTCACTGTTGTTCGCCTTCCTTGATCCATACCTGATGCCTCAAAGGCACCTTTTCCATAACGCTCACGACACTGGCTTTTGACCAGCGCCGCTTATGGTGGTTTGCAACCTGCTCCTGCAAGCCGATTGCGAGGGGCCATACCCTCATCTCCTACGCCGCTTGCTGCGGCACACTGATGTCCGTTGACCACACCTGATTCGGCCGCGTCACTGGTACACCGCGCAGCAAGTACGGATAGACCTTGTGCTCCGGATGTGCACGGCTCGTGTTCGGC
This sequence comes from uncultured Oxalobacteraceae bacterium, assembly GCA_946478765.1. Next base: position 2,212 of record CAMLDH010000394.1, read on the forward strand.
CCTGGCGCCATCCCCGCCAGCCCCATGCTGCGCATCAGACGCTGCACGCGCTTGCGGTTGACGACATAGCCTGCGGTCTTCAGGAACACCACCATGCGCCGACTACCGTAAAACGGCCTGTTCGTGTACTCCTCGTCGATCAAGCGGCACAGCTGCAAGTCCTCGGCACCCGCATCCTCCGGCACCTTGGCGGTGAGTCGCCGGTACACCGTCGCGCGCGGCACTTCGGCCAGTTCGCATTGACGGGTCACAGGCAGCTCGTCGGCACCATCGACCCAGCCCATCCTCGCCTCAAGGCTCACTCCCCCAACTTTTTTTTGAGCCAGTCGTTTTCCATCTTCAGCCGACCAATCTCGCCATACAGACGATCCTCGCCGCTCTTATCCTCGGCCGGTTTGGGGCCGCGTTTGGTCTCAAACAGAGCACCGGCAGACTCCAGGATTTCCTTCTTCCACTGCCCGACCAGTTGCGGATGGACGCCATACGCCTGGCCGATTTCACTGATCGTCTTCACGCCGCGTACCGCTTCCAAGCCAACCTTCGCCTTAAACTCCGCAGTGTGCACTTTCCGCTTCCTTGCTTCACTCATTCGCTGCCATCCTTTCGCGGACGACAGCTTAAACTACCCCGTGCTCACTGTCTCAAAACGCGGATCCACTATAATTTTCCAATGGGATGCCCCGTTCGGTTACCCCATGGAGCAAGCCTGAAGTTCCGTCCGATACTAAGTTCTGCACCGGTCACATACCCCCGCGTCGTTAGTGCGGCGCCTGCCACCACGCCGCCGATATACTCGCCTGACGACATATTGACGACGTCGTTCGTTCCCGCCATCTCTCGAACAAGTGCGGTTGCGCCAAGCGAGATGCCGTCGCCGAAGCCTGCACAAGCATTGACGACAACCTGCGGAAGCGCATCACCCCATGCCCACAAACCGTAAGGGTCGATGAGCGTGACGGGATTTCCCTCAACATATTCATAAGTATTGATCCCGCCAGCCCCCCCAATCGGATCGGATTGAATATAGCGGCCAAGGTTGGAATCGTAGTAGCGATGCCAGTTATAGTAAAGCCATGTCTCGCTGTCGAAATATTGGCCCGGAAAGCCAACATTCATGCCGCCGATCTTGTCGACCACGAC
>CAMLDH010000395.1 GCA_946478765.1 uncultured Oxalobacteraceae bacterium
GCGCAGTCTGGACACGAGCTGGGCTGCCAGCAGCGAATGTCCCCCCAGCATAAAAAAATGATCATGGGATCCGACCCGCTCGCATCCGAGCAGATCGCGCCACATGTGCGCCAGCATGGTCTCTGTGGGCGTGTGCGGTGCAACGTAGTCGCGCTCGGCCTGCCGGCCGGGCGCGGGCAAGGCGCGGCGGTCGATTTTGCCGTTCGGACTAAGCGGCAGCGTGTCCAGGAATACGAAGGCGGACGGCGTCATGTAATCGGGCAGGCTGGACTGCAGATGCGTGCGCAATGCCGCTTCCGTCACCGCGACATGCGAAGCCAGATAAGCCACCAGCCGCTTATCGCCCGGCACATCTTCGCGGGCCGCGACCACTGCTTCGCGCACGGCCGGATGCGTCAATAGCGTGGACTCGATTTCACCCAGCTCGATGCGCAAGCCGCGCATCTTCACCTGATGGTCGGTGCGGCCCAGGTACTCGATCGCACCGTCCGTGCGCCAGCGCGCCAGGTCGCCGCTGCGGTACAGCCGTTCGCCCGGCATGCCGAACGGATCGGGGACAAAGCGCTCGGCCGTCAAATCGGGACGGCGATGATAGCCGCGCGCCAGCTGCACGCCGCCGATGTACAGCTCTCCCTCCACCCCGACGGGCACCGGCTCCATGTCCGCATCGAGCAGGTAAATCGTGGTGTTCGCAATCGGCCGTCCAATCGGTACCGTGTGCGCCTGCTCGTTCACGCATGTCCACGCGGTGACATCGATCGACGCTTCGGTCGGGCCGTACAGGTTATAGAGGACCGCCTTCGATTGGCGGTAAAAGCGCTGCTGCAATTCCGCCGGCAACGCTTCACCGCTGGCAAACACGCGTTGCAACGATGCGCATTGCGGCAGCGCCGCATGCTCGACAAAGACCTGCAACATGGCCGGCACGAAATGCAGGGTCGTGATGCCTTGCCGCTGAATCAGTTCAGCCAGCCGCGCCGGGTCTTTATGGTCCCCCGGCGTTGCCACCACCAGCACGGCGCCGCTCATCAATGGCCAGAAGAATTCCCAGACCGAGACATCAAAACTGAAAGGCGTCTTTTGCAGTACGCGATCGGCACTGCTCAGGCGATACGTTTCCTGCATCCAGAGCAGACGGTTACTCAGGCCGCAATGCGGTATGCCGACGCCTTTCGGCTTCCCGGTCGAACCGGAGGTATACATCGTGTAGGCAAGCTGGCGCGGATCGACGGCGATGTCAGGATTGGTGGAAGGAAATTCCGCCGTGAATGCGCTATTCAGGTCCATCACCTCCACACCATCCTGTTTCAGGTCGAGCCGCGACCAGACCGCGTGCTGCGTCAATAACAAGCGGCTGCCCGCATCGTCCAGCATCGTGGTCAACCGTTCGGCCGGATAATCAGGATCGAGCGGCACATACGCGCCACCCGCCTTGAGAATGGCAAGCAAGCCCACCACCATCTCGATCGAGCGTTCGGCGCAGATGCCCACCAGCGTGTCACGGCCCACGCCTGCGCCGATCAGCCGGTGTGCCAGACGGTTCGCCGCGCTATTCAATGCGTGATAACTAAGCTGCTTTTCTTCAAACACCAGCGCAAGGGCATCGGGTGTTGCCGCAGCCTGCTGTTCGATCAATGCATGTACCGGACGCGCTTGCGGATAATCCACCGCCGTCGCATTCCACCCGGCGGTCAACTGCCGGTATTCGGCGGCAGTCAACACGGGCAGCGCTTTGACAGGCAAGTGCGGCGTGCGCTGCGCAGCCTCCAGGAGATTCAACCATCTCTGTTGGATCGCAGCGATTTCATCGCTGTTGAAATAAGCCTTGTTGTAAACAAAATCGACCTGCACCGCTTCATCGTCATGGAACTCCCGAACATACAGCATGAGAGGCGCGCTCTGATGCTCGTTAACTAGGGGAATGGCCATGCCGCGCGCCTGTCCAAAAGCCGCTTCATAGTCATGACGCTCATAGGACACGCCGACATCGAACAACGGCTGTTGCGCGGTGTCGGCGCGATTGGCGCGATTGACGCCTCGATGAAGGGCGCTGAGCGGAAAACGCTGGTGCCGATAGTTTTGTTTCAGCTCCCGTCCGATCGCTTGCAACAGCTCACTAAAATTCAGATCCGTGCCAAAGCAAAATCGTGCCGCCGTCACCCCGACAAACAAGCCGGCCGTCGCCTTGAACGCCGCATTGCTGCGATTGAGTACCGGCAGCCCCACCACCAGTTCGGCGCGTTGCGCGGTGCGCGTGAAATAGACGTAGGTGGCAGCCAGTATCGCGTGAAACGTCGTGGCGCCATGGTCGCTCGCAAATGCGATCAGACGGTTATACCAGTCGCGTGGCAATGACAAGGTACTGCACTGACTCGGAGGCGACTGCGTGCGTGCCTGGCTGCGATAGCGGGCGGCAAAGAGCGGCTCAGGCAGCGGCTGAAATTTCTGCAGCCAGTATTGGCGTTGCGTGGCGAATGCCGGCGACGCGCTATAACTGCGATCGTTCTCGATGAAGGCCAGATAGGAATGCGCGGCCATATCCGGACGCTCGCCGGACGCCAATGCGGTGTAGATGTCGGCATGCGCGCGCGCCAGCAAGGCAATCGTCCAGCCATCGGCAATCAGATGGTGATAACAGGCAAAGTACAGGAAAGAATCGGAACCCAGTTTCAACAGCGCATAGCGAAACAGGGGTTCTCCCTGCAAGACGAATGGTTCGGCAAACCGCTTCCGCATCCATGCCATGGCCGCTTCGCGCGGATGTTCTTGCGATGACAAGTCATGAAAGGAAACCGTAACAGGGAGCGTATCGGCATAGGTTTGCATGGGCAACACGTCATCATCCGCAGACCGCTGCTCGCCCAACACCGTGCGCAGCACATCGAACTTCTGCACCAGGAGTTTTGCCGACCGCGTAAAGAGCGCCACATCAAGACAGCCCGTCAACTGCATGTAGCCGCCGATGTTATACAGCGGCGCATCGCCATGCAGCATCTGATCGAACCAGATTTCCAGTTGCGGCGAAGTGAGAGGATGAGAGACAGGCGGCTGGAGAGAAAATGTCATGGGAAATGGCGTGCGACAAAAAGGAGTGCGACAAAATGGTGTGAAAAAATCGACACAATAAGACCCCCTTGCGACAGCAATTTTTGACTGTCGCAACAGCGCAGCTCTGGGCTGCGATGGTTGATCGTTACGTGTGATTACGCAGGAATCAGGACGTGCCTGAAAATTTTTCCCTATGTCTATGGGAGCTGATGGTGGATCGAAGAATGCTGCGAATATTTTTACCGATTCTCAGAATGCACGGCCAGAAGATCACGCTGCGAAAAGTGATGCCTGTC
>CAMLDH010000396.1 GCA_946478765.1 uncultured Oxalobacteraceae bacterium
CGCACCGATACCATCGCAAGAGCACCGGTGCGCGGGGCGCACCCTACCTTACATCGGAGCGCAAACCGCTCTAAGCATTGTTGGCGAGCTCAAAGAACCACTTTGCGAAACGCTTTTTGCGTAAGTCTTATTAAGAATAAGGGAACAAAATTGATCGACATCTCAACACGAATTAAAGCTTGGGCCACTAATAACACGCCCCTTGTTTTTGCAATTTTGCGGACACTCAAACCCAATTTGGTATTCAAAGAATTTGCCCTGATTACCCGTTTTAGTGATGTGCAAGAGGCGCTGTCCCGCCCCGATGTGTTAGCCGTGTCTTATGCGGAGAAGATGGGCATGATCACTAATGGCGGGAATTTTTTTCTTGGCATGAATGACACCCCGACTTATACGCGGGATGTTTCCAATATGCGAATTGTGGTTCGCCGAGACGACGTTAAACAGATCGTCGCACCGATGGTGGAAAAATTTGCGAATGAGATTGTGGCTAAATCCAACGGCAAGATGGAAATCGTCAGCGAACTCACCAGCGTAGTACCTTGTTTATTCAGCGCCGGTTATCTTGGTGTGCCAGGGCCTTCACGGGAAAAATTATTTGAGTGGACCAGTAGCATGTTTCACTACCTTTTTTATCCCGGCAATCCAAAAGAGGTTGATGATGCCGCGATAAGTAATGGCGCTAAAACACGTGCTTATCTGGATCAACTGGTGGCAATGCGAAAGCAGCAAGCAGAATCGGGAGATGAAAAGGACGACGTAATAGGCCGGTGCCTTAAGCTTCAAAAGGCGGGCACGCCCGGAATGACTGACTTGGATATTCGTAACAACCTGATTGGGATTCTTATCGGCCTGGTACCTACCACGTCTAAATGTGCGGTGCTGGTTCTGGACTACTTGCTCGATCACCCCGAGTTATTGGCCGGTGCACAACAAGCTGCGTTGGCGGATGATGACGAAATTTTGCGCAAGTATATGTTGGAAGCTTTGCGCCTGAACAGCTTCGGCGCAGGCGTGTTTCGCGAGGCAACAGCAGATTACGTGATTGCAAGCGGTAGTTTCCGTTCTAAAAAAATACCTAAAGGGAGCAAAATACTGGTGGCTACGCAGTCCGCCATGCTGGATGGACGTGAATTAGAAAATCCAAAATCCTTCCGTTTGGACCGCCCTGACTATCAGTATATGCACTTCGGTTTTGGCATGCATACATGCTTTGGGCAATATATCAACATGGTGCAAATCCCCCTGATTGTTAAGTCGATTCTGCGATGCAGAAATTTGCGCCGTGCCGCTGGTGATGCTGGAAAAGTTCAATACAACCAACCTTTTCCAGTGCGTTTCAATCTGGAATTCGATGCTCCTGGAGCAGCCGAAACGACACCTCAAGATAAAGCTGAAGCACAAAGACTGTCGGCAATTTCCTGACGCGGTTAATCGTGGGGAAATATGATCGGAAAAGGTGGCCCCATTGTTTCCATTTCTCCGCCCACGCGCCTTGAGCCGGCTGACCACAGGGCGATTGCAGGAACGTTTTGCGCATTGATTTTTAAGCTTTTTGAAATTGCCGCAATGGCATTCTCAAAATATTCAATGAGTTAGATTTCTTCATGCAATTGCCCTGCGGCTAACCACGTTCGCCGACAAGGCCTTCACATGGTGAAGCCAATCCCACCCAATAGACTCGCGCCAAAAACATGTTTCCAATTTAAATCGAGCGGAAGGCGGCAAATGCCAATCGTGACGGCGATGAAGGCAAGCAATGTAATGCCCAATGGTTTGCCAATAACAAGGCCGCCCACGATGCCTAAGCTATTGGCACTCGTTAGTTCTTGTACCCATCCTGAGCCAATCACGATGCCGGTATTGACCAATGCGAAAATCGGCAAGATCAGAAATGCGACAGGCTTATGCAGGATATGCTCCAGCCTGTGCGACGGCGATTCTTCATCGTCCTGCTTGGCAGAGTAAGGGATAGCAAATGCCAGTAGGACACCGGCGATGGTGGCATGCACACCGGACTGCAGCATCAGGTACCACATGAGCGTACCGCCGATCAGATAAGGCAGTATTACCGTTACACGCAGCAAGCGATTCATGATCACCATGATCGTGAATGCCTGAAGCTCAAGCGCAAACTCAACCACTTTGCTTTGCGCGCGAAGATTTTTATCAAGGCAACCCAGCAGGCGTATAACGAGTTACGCGCCCTGCGGGCTGCGTAACGTCAGTTATGATGAAAAATCCTCGTCCGAATCCGACTCCGCACCGTCGAGCAGCGTTCTTTCGATCTCGTCGAGGCTTAACGGCACATTGAACTTGTGCTCGATTTTTTTTTGGAGCGCGGTCAGGATTTCCTCACTATATCGGTTGGCGCCTTTCCCCTGCCGTACGGAATGCGGAGGGATATCGTCGCGTGTCCTGTATGCCCGATGCTGGGGAGCGTTGTGGTCCAGATCTATCTCTATTCTCGGGAAGTCGGGCGTGCAAAATATTCTTGCCAATTTCGGAACGGCATCTGCGCCGGATGTTCTGGGGCCGCGTATCGGATTGGAGGTCAAATCGGCATATTCGGCCGCAACTTCTTTCTTGCCTGCAATGAAGTTGTATTGGCGCGCCCGCTGTCCAAATTGAAATTGTGTATTTTTTTCCTTTGCTTTGCCAAAGACGCCGACAGTTGCTCCTTGCTTTTTCAGGCGTGTACTCATTCCTTCACTCTGGATGCTTTCCAGCCCGCTCTGGTTCGTGCCATGGAAACGGCGAAGGTCCTCATAAGCGATCCTGACATAGTGCGTGATTGCAAGCCGCGGCATGTCCTCGGCAGAACCGGCCGCCTCGAATGGAAAGCAATTCATGCAAGAGAGGAGGAATTTCCGTAAATTTGCAACTCCGGACGGTGCAGCGGGTGGAGACAATGGGGACTCATAGGACTGCCCGGAATCAGGACTGGCCGGTTCCGAGGAAGAGGGAAAAGTGCTGGGCTCGTCTAGAGACCTGGACGGCAGAGTTTGGCGAGGTGCGCCAAGTATTTTCCCTATAGTCACTTCCCCCCCCTTTTCTTCAAAATGCCACTCATCCTTATTGAAAGGAAATGAAATGCTCATAACGAGTAAGTGGATTTTCCCGAACGGCGGTTCCATGATTACTGAAAAATATCGACACCGCCCGGTTTGATAAAGTGAATGAGGGACTGGCCCAAACGTGGGGAAAACCTCTCATCATGCGGCGCGAGCATAAGCGGGATCGTTAGCGCGGTAGGTTGGGCTAACGCTTCATCAGCCAACGTCCCCACCAAAAACAGCCACGAAATTCATTCGTTGAATGCGGCCTCATC
>CAMLDH010000397.1 GCA_946478765.1 uncultured Oxalobacteraceae bacterium
ATATGGCGGAAAGCTATCAATCCAAAGCCATCGTCGCCTTGGTGGAGCGGTATCGCACAGGACATGAAGAGGTGCGAACCGAGAATCCGGCGGTGTGAGAGCGGGGGTTATCGGTAGTTTGTCGAATGCGGTGAAATGTAGCGCGACAGAAAGAAATTTGCAGGATTTTTCAGAGACCAGTGAACGACTTTCCAGTAAATTCAGTTCCTTTGTTTTGCCAGGACAACCTCATTTCCACAAACTATCCAGTTTCGACAAACTACCGATAATAAGGTAAGGGCCGCAGAGCTACGGATGCCAAATCCGGTTCATCCCCACGCTCGTGGGGAACGCAGTAACGGCCGCCAACACAACTTATTGCCGCGAACAGACTCCAAGAGGATGGAGTAATAATTCGCATGTCCGCATGCCAAATATCATGGCGAAATGCAAGGCTGGCGCTTCCCTAAGCCTGTTTCAGCCAAGGAAATTGAAAAATTGTTCCAGATGCAGGCAGGATAAGATCAACAAATATGGCGGAAATAGCCAATGGCGTTCAAGCAGCTCTGGATGGCCGCTGTTCTTCTCAGCTGGAGTATCGGCGGCAATACGGCCGACAGGCAGTCAGTTCCATCGAGTGGCTATTCTGTTGCGTCGCAGCTTGCGGCCCTGCCTAAGCCGGTAGCCGAAGCATTACCAAAAACCATCAAAGTCGCAACGCATGAAGACGTCGACTTTCCTGAATTCGACGTACTCAAGAAGGCGGCGCAGGCATTCAACCGCCGCCAGAACAGGTATAGGATTGAGATAATCACAACCCCCGCACTTAGCATGAACTATGAAAGCTGGGTGCATCGTGAGGCAGCTACAGGTACTCTGCCGTGCCTGCTGGATTTTGATGGTCCATTACTAGCCGCATTCGCATGGCCTAAATATTTACAGTCCATCGACCGATTCGCCACCCCGGAATTGCTGCACGACTTCCTGCCGTCGATTGTGGCACAGGGAACCTACCAGGGCCGACTCTACAGCCTGGCGCAATTCGGTTCCGGTGTGGGGTTGTGGGGCAACCGCCGCTACCTGCGCGCTGCCGGCATACGCATTCCCACCCTGCAATCTCCTTGGAATCTGGCGGAGTTTGAAGATGCCTTGGCCAAGCTGACCGCATTAGACAGCGTGGACTATGCCATTAATTTCAGCTTATACAACGGCGTGGAAGATGAATTTTATTCCTATGCTTATGCCCCCATCTTGCAAAGCTTCGGTGGCGATTTGATCGATCGCCGGAGTTACCGAACCGCCAAGGGGGTGCTCGACGGGCCGCAATCGGTTGAGGCAATGAAGCATTTCCACCGCTGGATTAAGAAGGGCTGGACCCGGGTCGTTTTCGATCGATCAGATGATTTTCAAAAAGGTAAAACCGCCCTGTCCTGGACGGGACACTGGGGGTACCGAATCTATCGCAAAGCGCTGGGCAAGGACTTGGTATTGCTGCCCTTGCCGGATTTTGGGCGCGGCATCAAAACCGCCATGGGATCATGGGTTTGGGGGATTTCGAGCACTTGCGGCAACCCCGAGGGGGCTTGGGCGTTTCTTGCCTATCTGCTGTCGCCCAAGGAAATCGTGCGCATGACCAATGTCAACATGGCGATGCCCGCTCGCTGGTCGGCCTTGGCGCAATCGCCGCTTTATGGCCCCCGGGGTTCCTTACGATTTTTTGTGCATCAGCTTGACATGGGCGGCGTGCCCCGTCCCGCAACGCCGGCCTACGGCACAATCAGCAAAGCCTTTGGAAAAGCGGTCAGCAACATTGTTGCCGGGGCCGATGTGCAATCCGAACTCAGCCAAGCCGCCGACACCATCGACCAGATGATCGCCGCGCACCGGGGCTATCCGTATCCGTGATGCACACTTTAACTATTGGGGCGCAAGTATGAATTTCGGCATCAAGCAAAAAGTGCTACTTGTGCTGGTCGGGATACTGGCGCTCACCACCTCGCTAAATGCGGGGCTCGCATCCTATTACACGAACCGGCAAAATCAAGAATCAGCCTTTTCCTCCCTTAATCGAGATCTACTATCGTGGCAAAACGATTTGCAGGCATTGACTCTGCGCCTGAAGGGCGCGGCTCTTTCCGCCAGCGACGACCCCGTAGTGTTAAATCAGCTGGCAGAACTGATCTCCTTTGAATTCAGTGCCAATGACATGCATAGGGAGAAAGATACCATGGCGGAAATGACGCGGAATTTTTCTTATAACAAGGCCGTTTCCCTCAATCGTTTGCACTTGGTGTTACGCATTGGCGGTTTTTCGAGTATTGCAACCTATGTCGGCGGCAAGTTAAGTCATTATGTTTCCGCTTCCGAAACGGGCATGATGCTTCACAAGGGAAATGCGCCTGCAACATGGGTTATGAAGGAAGCCGATACCAAGGGTAATCTGGACTTTCAAAGCTGGCCCGCCTGGCAAGCGGGGCAACCTCCTCCCACTATCACGCCCACTATTGACGAAATAAAACAGCCAAGCGTGTCCTTGGCTTTCCCCTCCCCCGAGTTCACATTCATCGAAATTGCCGTCCCAGTGCAAGGGATCATCAAAGAGGTATGGAGCGAATGGCGCCCCGCCCCTATTTATCGGCTCGTTTCCGATCTAGCGATTGCGGATCCGGCGCAGAACAGTCATGGCGACGAGGCTTCCAACCAACGACGAGCGACGTTAGCCGTTCTGGTTTTCCGCAAGCGAATCGACCGCGCAGACTTGGAAGAACTTGCCGCAAAGACGGGCAAGTGGCCAGTGATCTTTTCCCCCGACGGCAGTCACCAACTGCGGCTCACCGATGTCAACTTGACGCCGAAAAAGCTGTTGCAGGAAGCGCAAGCAATCCAGCCTGGAAAACAACCCAAAGCCATCCAGCAAACTGTCATGACCGAACAAGGATCGTTTTATGAAACCTTGCTGCCATGGCAATTCGAGAATCAGACGCGCCTGATTCTGGGATTGACGTCATCGCGCGCGAGCACGCTGCAAAACATCCTGCAAACCGTCACCGCCATTCTGATTGTGACAAGCCTGATCCTCGTGGTGAGCATCTGGGTGGGCACTTTTTGGGTGGGACGATTTATCGATCCGATTGTCGCCTTGACCAATGCCGTAAAACGAATCACCCTCAAGCACCATGTAGGAGGTGAACAGTCTACCGGCAACGGAATCTCGGCAGAAGAACTGCCGCCCATCGCCATTAAAGCGCCGGATGAAATCGGCGAGTTGAGTTCGGCCTTCAACGTCATGATTGCAGAATTGCGGCACTCTCTCGAAACCCTGGAGCAGCGCGTGCAAACCCGCACCGCCG
>CAMLDH010000398.1 GCA_946478765.1 uncultured Oxalobacteraceae bacterium
CACAAATAATTTTGCGTAACTACTTAGGCAAGTTACCGCATGCCCTGTTCCGCACCGTCGCGTTTGATGGAACTGAATACCTTCTGGCGTTACTCATTGCTTCTAAGCCCTTGGGGAAGAAAACGATGTCCAGAGAATTATTTACAGCAGTGATCCAAGGGTTGTGCGACATCTATAAATTGGACCCCGCTCATGTGGAGGCAGGCGGCGCGGTCGAAATGGATGGGGTGAAATTCTGCTTGTTTCACGACAAGGAATCGGATTCCCCCTATTTGATGGCGTACTGCGACTTTGGGCCCGTGCCGAGTTCATTGGAAGCGCAAGTCTACAAGAAGCTGCTGGAATCGAATTTATCCACTTATTCAGGGCAGGGGGAAACCTTCTGTGTTGCACCTGACGGGCATGTGGTCTTTGTCAACAACTATCCGCTTGAACTTCTGACACCCACGATGTTGGCAGGTTATTTGGCAATGACGTCATTCACCGCAAAAAAATGGCGAGAGGGATATTTCCTCGATGATGGCGAGAGTGAGGCCATCAAGAAAAAATCGCAAAGTGAGTATTTCACCCAAAAAATAATGCAGCCCACGAAATAAAGAACGCAATCGTTGCAACCACCACTCGTAGCGTAGTGCGTGGGTACTTAAATACTAATAAAGCTGGATCATTCCCTGTTCACTTTGATTCAGCAAGAAATGCCGTTTGGCAGTGAGAAAAGACCGTCATGCATATCTCCGCACCCAACACCAACATGCTCCAAATGGTTGTGCATCAGCCCAGCGCTGGCAATCACAATCAACCAGTAGGAGCACAAAGCACCACGGCGACCGCCAGTACAAGCGCAGCCGCCAGCGCCGGCACAAGACCCGCCAATCCTAATGCAAGCGCTTCGCAGCGCTTGAAATACTTGGGAAACCAATTATGGCAGCGCACCTTGGGTGCCGTTCTGATTTCTGGCGCCACCACCGCAGCGCAACGGGCCACTCTCAAGATAACGTCCAATCTGCCCGCCTTGAGTTTCGCAGGAGGGATGGCCTCAAGCCTGATGAAAGCATATCCATTGAAGGCACTGGAAAACATAGGACCAAGCCTCAAATTCCCAAGCGCAGGCCAAGGAAACCTTTATTCGAAGCAGGAGTTGATTGTCAAAATCGCCGATGGCCTTCTGGATGCCGGTCTTTACATGACGGCGGCTGCAATTACAGGCGTGGCCAAGAGTGCGATTAATCAATACACGAACACTCATGGTGATAGTGGGAAGCTCAACGACGCTGCTTATGCGCAGCTCTTGCGCAACCACCCTGAAACATTACTCGCAATTAATGCAACTACGGCTGGCGCCGATTTTGTTCATTACATGCTCACCGCTGCCATAACGGCTAGCACGCCGGCCGTCAAGTACCAACTCAAGTCCTTCGCCAGCCAGATCGCGGACGCCTCCAAGCAGATGAAATTTTGGACCAACACCGACCAAGCGCTAAAGTCGAATACCGAAATGGTGATTCGTACCGCGGTCGCTGCTTTAGGAACTGGTTGGTTGCCTCTGTCTTCCAAGCTATTTCCCAATGCGACAAAGACGGCGGACTTTGCACAGTCAAGCCCATTGAAAGCTGCTGGAGGCGGCATTTTAAGATTGGGGCAAGGTGTCGCAAAAGATAAGTTATTTCAGGTGGCTAAAGAATGGAGAGATCGCCCTTCACGAAACGCCAATCAGCCAAACCTCGATCTGGAAGCAGGTAACGCTGCAAACATAGCGCGCGATAGAATGTTGAGCGATTTGCTTGAAGAATCATCACGGTCGTTATCTGCTCATGGGTCATCTGCTCATGGCTTTCCCCCAGGCCAATCATTGAAGGGCAAGATGCCTGAGCCGACACTTGATATGCCAAGGTCGACATTTGAAGTCGGCAAGAGCAGCGGGTCGACAATGGAAGCTGCCGACATTCCACAACCATCAGTATTGGATGCAGAGATAGAGCTGGCGGAAGTATATTCGGGGCATTTGGATTTATTAGGTTCAGCGATTCCAGTGGTACATCCAGTGGATCCAGATTCATTACCTCCAGCGATAGCGGCGTTACTTCAAAGACAGCCAGGGATACAGAGAAATATAGAGTTACCCCTTAGTCGCTCATCTTCGGAAGGTTCGGAAAGTGGTTTGCTGAACAACGACAACGCTGGCTCTGAATTGGGAGATCCAGATCTGCACGGTAGCACGCGTACTAACTTCAGCGTAGATCCAGAAACAGGCGAGGCTTTCTTCAGAGAGAGAATATTCAGCGTAGATCCAGAAACAGGCGAGGCTTTCTTCAAAAAGACAAGAACATAGGCAGATTCGAGCATAAGCGACATTAAGACGGCGAATGATGTCCCAAGTAGTGGCGGGCCGCCCTCGCCCTCGCCGGCGTCGGCATCGACATCATCAGAAATTGTGAAGAATGAAGATGATGGACAAGGCGGAGATAACAAGGGCCCACGCTTAGCTCGACTTTATCCATTCAACTCGCATAACAAAGCGAATCGATAAAGCGCTCCACCAAGGGGCGCGGCATTTTTATCATGTCATGTTATGGGGGGATTGGTATTAGGTCGCCATCCGCATCCAGTTTTTCTTGGATGGATGATGAATGATCCTCCCGCGCAGTGTGAGGTAGTTGATCGCCACTTGGACAGTCCTGATCATGTCGGCATCCACCATGGAAATATCGTACCAGGCTGCACGGATTTCTTCGACGGTAACGGGCTCGCGTCCGTCAAAGGTAAAGCTTGGACACTTCGTTTCTATGTCCGTGCGGGCCGCATCGTCGGCGATTTGCACAGCCAGTTGATGAATTTGAATTTGCGTTTCATCGAGCGGCATCTGTTTTCTCCCAAGCAGTATTGGTTTCGCCACGTTTTAGTCGGCGGCATCAGAAGTTTATCTTAAATCGGTGTAATTTAAATCAAACAAGATACTACTATCTTCCGCGGTTGAGCATCGGGGGCGTCGCATATCGCAGAATGTGCGCATGCCCACCAATGAAGAAAAAGCCGCATTTGCAAAACGCCTGGAACTTGCGTTGCGACGCAGTCCGGAGCCGGTACGCGGTGCGACCGAACTTGCGCTGCGATTCAATCTGCGGCACCGTGGCAATGCGGTGTCGCCCCAGACTGCACATAAATGGTTGACGGGACGAGCTATTCCTACCAAGGACAAATTGATAACCTTGGCCGATTGGCTGAATGTGAGCGAACATTGGTTGCACTACGGACCGCCGCCCGAGAAATTGCTGAAAGTGGGTGAGCAAAGGGCGGCCTATGGAGCGCAGCAGGCAGGCAAGC
>CAMLDH010000399.1 GCA_946478765.1 uncultured Oxalobacteraceae bacterium
GCAACTCGGGGGCCCCGCGCTGTCGTTCTGCGTCGCAGCCGGGCTGTACGTCATTGCCATCGCACTGCTGGTATGGATGCCGCGGCCCGCGCCTGTGCCGGTATCGGGCGCCGCCGATGCAGCCGACGGAGTGCCGACGACTGAGACCAAGGCGCCAGTTGCTGTGCCCTGGTACGCGTTGCTGACGCTCGCCCTGGTCTGGCCGTGCCTCACGCTGATTAACATGGCCATGCCGCTGCTCGCGAACGCCTTCGGCGGCGCGGTGGAGCACGCCGCGCTGCTCGACGCGATGATCGGTCTCGGTATGGGTACCACCGGCCTGCTGTATGGCATATTCGGCAGACTCAAGCAGCGCGGCCGTCAACTGGCGGTAGTGGCCTGCACCGCCTTCGTGCCGCTGCCGTTCATCCTTCTGACGATCATGGGCTACTCGCTATGGCCGCTCGCCGCCGGGTTCTTCCTTTCCGGCGTGGGATTCGGCCTGTTCCGCGTCAGCGTGCGCAAGGATCTGATCGCGACGCAGGCTGCGCACCGGGTGGGGCAGATTGTCTTCACCTGCAATGGCTTCGGGTTCCCCATCCTCGTGGTCGTCGCCCTGCTGTATGCTGTCAGCTGGGCAAGCGGGTCCGTCGTGCCGCTGGTGGCGTTCACCGCCTTCGCGCTCGCAGGCGCGAGAACGATGCTCGCCCCGTACCAGACCAGCCACGCCGTCGGCGCGCCGCTTATCCGGCCAGGGACCGCAACTTCACACGAGAAATGTCCTTTATGAAACCCAAGCACATCGCACTCGCGGTCCTGATCACCGCCATCTGGGGGCTGAACTTCTCGGTCATCAAGATCGGCCTCAGGTCGGTCGATCCCTTCATCCTCGCCGGCATCCGGTTCTCGTTGTGCGCGCTGCCCGCCGTGTTCTTCATCAAGAAGCCCGACACGCCGTGGCGTTTCCTGATCGCCTATGGCCTGTTGTTCGGCGTGGGATTGTGGGGAGTGGTCAACCTCGGCATCAGCGCAGGTGTCTCTGCCGGCATAGCCTCGCTGGTGCTGCAGTTCAGCGCTTTCTTTACGATTTTGCTCGGCTCTATTGTGTTTCGCGAGGTGATCTCAAAGTATCAGTACGCCGGCATCGTTATCGCTCTGCTGGGGCTGCTCAGCATTATTCCCATTCGCGACGGCACTGTCACAATAGTTGGCATCGGATGCGTCATCTTCGGGGCATTGTCCTGGAGTGTGTCCAACATCATTATCAAAAAGACCGGCACGAAAGATGTGCTTGCTTTCCTGGTCTGGTCCAGCCTGTTCTCGCCGCTGCCGCTGTTTGCCATTTCCTATGCCATGCATGGTTCAGTTGGTTACGCCACGTTGTTGGCCCAGATGGATCTATCCGCGATCTTCTCCATTCTCTTTCAGGCCTATCCGACAACCTTGGTCGGTTACTGGGTTTGGAATTCGCTGCTCAAAAAGTACCCCGTCTCCACCGTGGCGCCACTTTCTCTGCTGGTACCTATCTTCGGGATGCTCGGCTCATTTCTCATCTTTCAGGAAACCTTATCAATGCTCAAGTTGATGGCGATCCTCTTGATTGTTTCGGGACTAACCGTTGGGTTATATGGCGCACGATTGAGCGCCAGATTTTTGAAATAGGATCGTTCTATCGGATTGCTATTGATCTTTCCGTAATCCATGTCAATTCGCTTGGGAACGTGTACGGAATAACTTCCCGATCTGGACGCGGCGGACGGGATGGTGAAGCAGGGAAGAGTGCCGTGTAGCGGGCTACACAGACGAGGGGCAACGGTGCATTCCGCTCCTCTTTCGGGGTCTTTGAGCAGTGGCGAGTTTTTTTCTGCTTCGCCATGTTTAGTACAACCCTTCAAACACCACCACCTCAACCTCATCACCCGCATTCACGCCACCCTGATCGTGATGCAGCACCACCATGCAATTCGCCTCTGACATCGAGCGCAAAATACTCGACCCCTGCGCACCGGTAGTACGCACCGACTGATTGCCATTCGAATCTGTGAATAGAATGCCGCGCTGGAATTCGGTGCGCCCCGGCTTCTTGCGAAGCGCGGATGCAGACTTCACGCGCATCAATGGCAAAGGATCGGCATGCGCACCCATCATGTGCAGCAATGCCTCGCGTACAAAGAAATAAAAACTTACCATGACCGCGACCGGATTGCCGGGCAGGCCGAACAGGTAGGCACTCTTGCCATTGGACGATATTTTTCCAAAGGCCATCGGACGGCCCGGACGCATGCCGATTTTCCAGAAGCGCACGTCGCCCAATGCATCCATCAATTGTTTGGTGTAATCCGCATCGCCGACCGAGACGCCGCCGGAGGTGACGATCGCATCCGCATTTTCGCAAGCGCAGCGCAACGCCGCTTCCAGCGATGCGGGATCGTCCCCGACCACGCCCATGTCGATGATTTCGCAATTAAGCCGCGTCAGCATGCCGTAGATCGTATAGCGATTGCTGTCGTATACGCAGCCTGCGTCGAGCGGTTCGCCGATCGTGCGCAATTCGTCACCGGTCGAAAAGAACGCAACGCGCAATCGGCGTTGCACCGGTACTTCCGCAATGCTGAGTGACGCGAGCAAGCCGAGGTCGGCCGGACGCACGATTTTTCCCTTGGGCAGCGCAGGTTTTCCGGCGACCAGATCTTCGCCTTTCAAGCGACGGTTGTCGCCTGGTTTCACCACGCCGGCGGGAAGGGTGACCGCGATGTCGGATGCCGCTTGCGTCAATTCCTGCGGCACGACCGTATCGCAATTCGCCGGCATCAATGCGCCGGTCATGATGCGCACGCATTCACCTGCGCCAACCGGTCCATCGTAACCGCGTCCTGCAAATGCGGTACCGACGACCTTGAGTACGACCGCGCCCTCCTTGCCGAGATCGCTTGCGCGCAACGCGTAGCCGTCCATCGCCGAATTGTCGTGTGAAGGCACGTTGATCGGCGAGATGATATCGGCCGCCAGCACCCGGTCCAGCGCGCTACGGATTGCCACTTTTTCCGTCGCGTGGATCGGTGTGATGAATTCGCGAATGATTGCTTGTGCTTGTGCAACGGGCAGTGCATCGGGATCGTAGCCGGACAAGCAACTGACGATATCGGAAAGGGTGGGGATGTTCATCATTGTGCTTAATAACGATTTTGCGCCGGACCGGTAAATTATCCATATGAATTCGTAGGGTGCGCGGAACGCCTCCTACCCTAGTAGTCCGCCCCACTTAAATTTGCAGGTTCTGCCGGTTGCTCGAAGGCGATTG
>CAMLDH010000400.1 GCA_946478765.1 uncultured Oxalobacteraceae bacterium
CGCCGACCATCAGCATTGCAGAAATCCCTATTCAGTTGCCAAGTGACCCACTAGTAGTCCATCACTCTTCAATTTTCAAATTGAAAGGATCGTAGGATGGGTAGAGCGCAGCGAAACCCGTCAGCGTCATGGCTACCGTCGCTTGATGGGGTGGAGCAGGGGTTTCGTGCAGCATGCTGCACGCCTGCGGAACGGCAAAGGCTTACAAGCCTTTGCGCGCCCTGCAAGGGTCGCTACGCTCTACCCATCCTACGGAGCTGCAGCAAAGCATTCGCGTGCGCGATGGCGAGTGTTATGTCGTTCAATCCACGGGATGGATTTTGGTGGAGGCGCTGGATGGCGCTGAAATCATCTGTAATCGATCCTGCTATCCAAGCTTGCATGCGCCGGGGTGCGCATCCATCGCAGTTCGTCTAAGTCGAATGTGGCGCGCTGCCATAGCGCTTGATTGGAAATGAAGGCCGTATGCGCTGCGCGCGCGACATGCCAGAGCGCTACGTAGACTGCCTGCTTGTCTCATTTAAATCAATATTCACATTTAAATTTCAAAAATTCACAAAGTTGCCGGTTGAACTATTGACGATAGGTGGCGTATTTCTATAATGACTGAAGGCAACTATTTGAAAAACCTTCAACGAGAACGTCATGCACAGAACATCGCACACCAGCAGCAGATTTCGCGCAGAACAAAAAGCAATGGGTTTCAACGTGAGCAAGCTTCAGGCGGTCGCCTGCCTGGCAGTGTCGGTTGGCGTGAGCATCGGGATGATCCTCTGGGGCGTGAAGGCGTTTGTCTGACGCGCCATTGTTCAAAAGAGCGCGTCGTTACACGATATCCGTGGTCAATTCGCTAGCGGTGCTTTCCAACGGAATGAATATCGTCAGCGTGGTGCCTTTGCCCGGTGCGCTTTCGATCAGGAATTTCCCGTTCAATGAATAGATGCGCTCTTCCACACCTATCAATCCAAACGAATTTCTTTTCTTGCGGCGATCCGGATAGATGCCGACGCCGTTATCCGTAATTGTCATCACCAGCCGGTCGTCGTCCTGAAATAGCGCGATGACGACCTGACTCGCATTGGCGTGCCGGATTACATTGGTCAGCGATTCCTGCAGAATGCGGAACAGCGAGGTTGCCCGGGCATCGTCGACCGGGAATTCCGCCGCGCCCATGGCGAGATCGCAGGCAATGCCGCTGCGCCGTCTGAATTCGTTGACCTGCCATTCGATGGCCGCGGTCAGTCCCAGATCGAGTACCGCCGGCCGCAGATTGTTGATAATGGTCCTGATGGTCTTGACGGTTGCATCGATATGCGAAAGCGCCTCGCGCACCCGTTGATTCAGTTTCGGATGGGTATCGCCGGTGCGCGCTTCCAGCATCGAGACATCGATTCGCAACGCCAGCAGCGTCTGCCCCAGTTCATCGTGAATTTCGCGTGCAATGCGCCTGCGCTCATCTTCCTTGATGCGATCCTGATAGGCGGTCAGTTCCCGCAACAATTCCTGCGATCGCTTCAACGCTTCCACTGCCTCTTTGCGCTCGGTCACATCCATGATGGTGCCGCGCAGCAGCACCTCGTGCTCGTTTTGACCCGGACGCGCGATCGTCTGCACCCAGCGAAGCGATCCGTCGCGCTGCATGACGCGATGCTCGGAATTGAATTCTGCCCCGGTGCCGATCGACTTTGCCAATCCGTCCTCGATCCTTTGCCGATCATCTTCATGGATGCGGCGCAGGAAATCGCCAAAGTCGATATTCATGGCAGTGTGATTGAATCCGAATAGGCGAAAGGTCTCTTCCGACCATGTCATTTGCCCGGAACCCGGATCGAGCACCCAACTGCCGAGATGCGCCATATGCTGCGCCTCTCCCAGACTCGCTTCGCTGGCGCGCAGATCCTTCGTCATGTCGTTGGCCAGCTCCACCGCGCGTCTGCGGGCCGACATCAGGGAATAATAAACGCTGTACAAAAGGAAGGATGCAACCAGGCCGCTGCCCAGCACCAAGCTCGGCAAATAGGTTTCAAAACCATCCACCATGGCCGCCTTGCTGGCCGAGAACTCCATCTCCCACACGCGCGAGCCGACCGTCATGGAAACTCTTTTCGCGAAAAAATCGACTGGCGCCATCGATGCCGGCACCTTCGATATTTTTCCTGTCGCCACCTCGCTATCAAAGAGCAGATGCCCCGAATCCGTCGTGCCCGCATCGTTCTGCTCTCCGCTTCGGCCGACGTCGTACAGCTTGAATTGCGTATAGCGCAGCGCATCTTTGTCGACTGCTCCCAGCATGAGTTTGTTGATATCGAATCCGGCGCCAACCGACCCGAAATAAGCAGCGCGCCTTTCCTCCACCGTATTGCGCGGCATATCGCGACGATACAAAGGCATCCGCATCGCCATCCCGATGTGTTGATGCGGCCCTCTTATCTGTATCCGCCGGCCGGATGAAATCAGTTCCCCGCTGTCGCGTGAAACGGCAAGCGCATTGGCCGCCGGTTTGTTCGACGCCATATCGAAACCGAAAGAAACAAGATTGGTTTCCATCGGCTCCAGGTAAGTCAACACATGGTATTCGGCGCGCTCGCCGGATGGCAGGATCGAAAAGTTCGGATAACCATGTGCATCGAGACCGGTATCGGCCCGTACCGCAGCCTCGAATTTTTCTTTGTCGCGCGCGAATACCCGCGGCGCAAAATTGAGGTTGGTTATGCCAGGAAAACTTTGCTCAAGATTTAATTCCTTTACATATGCGTGAAACTGCTCTCGCGTGATGTCCTTGTCCGTATAAAACAGTGCCCCGGTGCCGCGCAACACATCGATATAGGATTGCACCCGGGCTTGAATGGCGAGTTGCGTGTTGTTGGCCTTGTAATCAAACTCTGCATTGTTTTTGTCCTCGATCATCTGTGCAGCCAGCAGGTAAAGGACCAGTGAAATCGCAACCCCGAGCCACCATGAGAATGAAGTAAACAGGGATTGGAAAAATCGGCTGGAAATTCGCATTGATCCGTCGCTATTGGTCTATTTGTTCATTATGCAAGTCCGAAACAGGCAACCCGATATACATTCTGCACATAGGAAAGCCTGCAACGGAAGTTGATCGTTTTTTCATCCATGGCTTATCGTTTGCCGCAGTGTTCCGGTTCATGAAATAAGGCAGCGGCAAGACAGATAGGAGCGAGAAAAAACGACGGTCCGCTAGATCAATTGGTGTGACATCCTACATCTTCCCAGATTATCGAATGCAATAGTTG
>CAMLDH010000401.1 GCA_946478765.1 uncultured Oxalobacteraceae bacterium
GAAATCAAATGGTGATTGGCAAGCGGCTTGATTAAAAACCCGTCTGCGCCGACGGTACGGGCTTGCGTTGCATCATAGCCAATCGTTTGGCCGATCAAAAAGATGACCGTCGTTTTTTCAGCGCAACTCGCCTCCTTGATCGCTTGGCACAAGCGATAGGGATCGATACCCGGCGTCGACGTATTCACCATCACGACCGCAACGGGTTGATGACTGCATAAATCGACCGCCTTGGCCTCGTCGCTCACCCACGCAACCGGCAGACTATGCCGCGCCAGCAATGCCGCGAGGTAGCCGCGAAATGCGGGATTCTTGTCGACCACCAGCACGCCGCCATCGCGCGGCGCCCTGCCGCGCATCCGTTGGTATTCGCACGGATCGGTCAGATCGATATCGAGCCGCTCTTTACGGCGGCGTTCCGGCACTGCGATGATATCGGACGCCTCCAGCCTGGATAGTGCGTCGGCGCGCTTTTCGATCAGCGCATCCAATGCGTCAAACAGCTTGTGCCATCGGATTGGCCGCTCAATACGCGGATACGGCAAATCGACGCCGGGCGTCCCTGCGCCGAGCGTCCCCACCAACAACACCGGACGCACATTGCTGGGCGGCAGATCAGACAGCGCTACCAGTGCCCGCAGCTCGCCGGCATTGACAAGATACAGGTCAGGGTCTTGCAGATTCTCTTCGGCCAAATGAAAATATCCATATCCCTTGCCTTGTTCCACTGCGAACGTTGCTGCAAAAATATCGGCTTCCTGCATCGAAAATCCGATCAGGCGCACTGCAAATGGAAAAAGGGCATTGGGCATAGTTGATAATTCTATAAAGAATTCAAGAACTTGATCCAAATTAATTTGTCATGTGACATTAGTTCACATTTCATCCTCTCGATTCGTCAGCATTTGGCATGTATTACATGAGCGCATCGCTGCTCGCGATGCGCTCACATCGAGATTGTGTGTTGTTTGACGCTCGCCCACTCATTCCAATTTGATAATTTTTAATTCTTTTTCGCGCCCGTGCCGTCGTCCAACGGTTTCCGCGTACTTTTTTCATTAGAATGCAGACACTTTTACCTGCGATTCAATCGCCCCCGTACCGTAACAGAACGGCTCCTTACCCAGCCTCCGAACTGAATGGCCACTAAAAAATCTCCTGCCTCCGATTACAGCGAATCGTCCATCCGCGTCCTGAAAGGACTCGAACCGGTCAAGCAGCGCCCCGGCATGTACACCCGCACCGAAAATCCGTTGCATATCATCCAGGAAGTCATCGACAACGCGTCCGATGAAGCCTTGGGCGGTTATTGCAAGCATATGCAGGTCACGCTCAACACCGACGGCAGCGTCAGCGTCGAGGACGATGGCCGCGGCATCCCGGTCGGGATGCACCCGGAAGAAAAAGTGCCGACCGTCGAAATCGTGTTTACCCGATTGCACGCAGGCGGCAAGTTCGACAAGGGCTCGGGCGGCGCCTATTCGTTTTCCGGCGGCTTGCACGGCGTCGGCGTGTCGGTCACCAATGCGCTGTCTTCCCGGCTTGAAATTACCGTGTGGCGCGAAGGCGGCATGCATCAGATCACGTTCGCCGACGGCGATGTGATTCAAAAACTGAAATCGCGTCTGCTTGCGCGCGACGAAAAAAAATCCGGCACCCGCGTCACCGTGTGGCCGAATCCGAAATACTTCGACTCCGGCGTCATCCCGCAAGCGGAACTGCAACGGCTGTTGCGTTCCAAGGCGGTGTTGCTGCCCGGCGCAAAAGTCACGCTGACGCACGCCAAAACCGGCGAAACCCAGACCTGGCAATACGACCAGGGCTTGCGCGGTTACCTGATCGAATCGCTGGCCCAGGCGTCGCACGCAGATCCCTTGATTCCGCTATTCGAAGGCGAGCAATATGCGAGCGCGGATGCCGAAGGTTTTGCCGAAGGCGAAGGCGCGGCATGGGTGGTTGCCTGGACCGAAGAAGGCAACGTCGTGCGCGAATCCTACGTGAACCTGATCCCGACCTCGGCCGGCGGCACGCACGAATCGGGATTGCGCGAAGGCTTGTTCGGCGCGGTCAAAAGTTTCGTGGAAATGCATTCCCTGCTGCCGAAGGGCGTCAAGCTGTTGCCGGAAGACGTGTTCGCGCGCGTGTCGTTCGTGTTGTCGGCCAAGGTGCTCGATCCGCAATTCCAGGGGCAGATCAAGGAGCGCCTGAATTCGCGCGATGCGGTGCGCCTGGTTTCCACGTTTACCAAACCGGCACTGGAACTCTGGCTGAACCAGCATGTCGACTACGGCAAGAAGTTGGCCGACCTGGTCATCAAGCAGGCGCAATCGCGCTTGCGCTCGGCGCAGAAAGTCGAGAAGAAAAAATCGTCCGGTGTTGCCGTGTTGCCGGGCAAGCTGACCGATTGCGAATCGGATGACGTGACGCGCAATGAAATTTTCCTGGTCGAGGGCGACTCCGCCGGCGGCTCGGCGAAGATGGGACGCGACAAGGAATTCCAGGCGATCCTGCCGTTGCGCGGCAAGGTGTTGAATGCGTGGGAAACCGAACGCGATCGCCTGTTCGCCAACAATGAAATCCACGACATTGCGGTGGCGATCGGGGTCGACCCGCACGGCAAAAACGATGCGGCGGACTTGAGCGGTTTGCGCTATGGCCGCATTTGCATCCTGTCGGATGCGGACGTCGATGGCTCGCATATTCAGGTATTGCTGTTGACCCTGTTCTTCAGGCACTTCCCGCAATTGATCGACCGCGGCCATATCTGCGTCGCACGGCCGCCGCTGTATCGCATCGATGCGCCGGCGCGCGGCAAGAAGCCGGCGCAGAAAATTTATGCGCTCGACGATGGCGAACTGGAAGCCATCGAAGACAAGCTGCGCAAGGATGGCGTGAAGGACGGCGCGTGGTCGATCGCGCGCTTCAAGGGTCTCGGTGAAATGAACGCAGAACAGTTGTGGGAGACTACGATGAATCCGGATACCCGGCGGCTGCTGCCGGTGGCGCTCGGCCATTTCGATCTGGCAGCGTCCGAGGCGCGCTTCAATATGCTGATGGGCAAGGGCGAAGCGGCGGCGCGGCGCACCTGGCTGGAAGAACACGGCAACGAAGCCGAAGCGGATATCTGATTGAGCATACAGTAGCGTGGGGCCCCCCAGGGCCCCCCGGAACCCCCCGAGGGCCCACCCCCGGGGGCAGGGGGGGCCCCCCCCAAAAATTTTAATAAAAAAAAAGAAAAAAACCAAAAGGG
>CAMLDH010000402.1 GCA_946478765.1 uncultured Oxalobacteraceae bacterium
GATAGAGATGTCCGGCGAATGCCCTGCAACTACTCCGCCTTTGCCAATGACTGTGGCTATCCAGTGATTCGCCACCAAGTCTGCCGTGAAGTCATGAAGTGTTTTACGCGCCCAAGCGGCATCGACTTCCAGCTTGTCGCCATGAGTCACAATGTAGTCAGCGAGCCCTACAGATACCTGGGACATTTTCCGAACTGCTGCTCCGATCTGTTCTGGAGCAGCGTCATGCCCTGGATAGATGAATGCAGCCTTGAATACCGGCGCGAGCGATTTGAGAATATTCAGATAATCGAGTGCCGCGCGGTGCGTTTCACGCCGGCGCTCATTGTTTTCAACCGATCGCTTGAGAAATCCGCCTTCTTTGCGCGGCTCCTGTGCAACCGGCGCACTCGGCACGGCAGAAGGTACAACTTCGTGTTTTTGTGGCGTGCCAGCATCGGGATTGACCGCAGCCGGATCCGACCGCTTCAAATCTGCCTCCGGCGAAGCTTCGCCGGACAATAAGCCTTCTAGCGCATTGAGTGCATCGGACTGCGGTTGATCCGGTGCCTCGGCAGCAGCTGTCGGAGCCGGCGAGCCACCACCCTCGATTCGAGCCTTGTCCTGGGCATGCAAGAGCTTGATCAGCGCCACTATTCGGCCTCCTTCATACCTTGCTCAGGATTGATGAACGCCGCATAGCTATCGCCCAATACATACTGCAATGGGTCAAGGTCAATGTAATTCCCGGATTTCGCCAGCGACTCCACAATCATTGCGGTTGCCGCCAGCCGCCAGAACTGTGCGGTAAGAGAGTTGCGTGTCTCATCAAAGGAGACGCGCGCACCGAACAGCGAATTGTTTTCCCCTTCCAGGCGAATCGAGAGATCGCATGGAAGCTGGCGCGTGTCCAGCTCAGCCTGGGCTGCCGTCAGCAGTGCCGGCGCGTAGGTTGAGTGATTGAAGACGTTTTGAACCGGAATATGCTCCCCAGCGAATTTGAACTCCCACCCGCGCTCCCCCGCCAAGTGAATCATGATGTGCTCAAAGTCGTTGTATCCGACCAGTTTTTTATCGGTAAACATTCAAATCGCCCGCAATCAAATCGATTTATAAACTAATGAAAGTTATTCTATAATACGCAAAAAAAACTGCAAAGTCATTTGTTATTTTTTTGGTCGCTGATTAACCCGTACTCCGGCTCCTGCCTCTTTGCCAGTTCGGTAATCTGTTGCACCTCGTTGATGGTGAGGCCTCCCGTAATTTTCTCGTTGTATTTGTTCCGTACGGCGGCCGATCCTGTACGCAGGACAAAGGCACGAACAACCGCCACTTCCTCGGCCGTAAGTTCCGCGCTCCAGTCGATCGCCATACCGGTGAGCCCAAGGACCAGGAGAGCCGCCAGCACCGCAAGCGAGCGCCGGGAACAAGAGCGGATCAGGCGGCCCGCATCAGAAGGTAGGTCTATAGCGATTTTCCGGATCGTCGAAATCATCAGCAAGATTCTCCAATTGTTGAATGATGTGTTCGAATGCGACGTCATCGTGATTGACCGCGGCATAGAGCGCCGATTTCACCAGTTCGGATGCATTCTCGCTTTCTTGATCGAACAATGCTTCTATACGAGCCGACGTCAGCACTTCTTTGAGCGCCGGCGGCGCATGCGCAAGCAATTCACGCCCTTTGGCGGTGAGGTTAAATGCGTGGTCTACCAGGTCGCGGCTTATAAACTTGCTGGCGTGCGATACCCAGGTGCTGGGACGCCCGATGCCGTTCGCCATCATCGCCTCGACAACCGCGGCTTTTTGATCGTGACTGACAGTAGAGGGAGGATCTGCTGCGCGCCAGGGAAGAACAACGCGACGAGAATCCCTCTGCCAAGAAATTTTTTGAGCCCACTCGGGCTCCTTCGATAGATCCGGATAGTCCCGCTGAACGGGAATGCCGGATGTAATTGAACGGCGCGCTATCAGGGACAAGGCCGCATCTTTTTCAGTCGGTTGCAGCTTTATCGGCTTACCAAGATCAAGGCGCTGCAGCAGCCCTTCATTGAGGACCCTAATTGCTTCGTGGGGAGTAGCGTCTGCAATGGTCAGCCGGGGAAGCTGTTCCTTTTTGAAAGCCATAATGCCTTTCACGCGCGCAAGCCGTGCGATCGCTTCCACTCCCGCGCCCGTATAAGCACGCGACGCTGTGCGAGGATAAGTAATGTCCCCGGACTCGTACATCTGCTGCAGCAGCTCTGCTGCACGGTCTACATCGATATTGAGCGAGGCATTCAGCTCAATCACGGCATCACCAAAATTCATTGGAGATGACATGCACGCCAGCGTGCTTTCCGCAACAGGCGCAGGGGGTAGCTCAAATGCGCCCAGCTCGGCGATCATGGCGGCCGCACTGGTCGCGCCATACACAGGAAGTTTCCCGACAAACGGCTTTCCGCCATCAGCTGCCGACAGCTTCAGATTGACATGGCTATGGGGAATTCCCTTATCACATAGTCCAAGCAATGCGCTCTGCACCCGCCCAACAGGCCTGCCGTGCTCGAAATCGGATAGACATCCTCCAATTAACCGATCAGTGATTCGCCTTGCAGTGCCCGGCACGGCCTTTGATGCATCGATAGGCTGCAGGCTGTTGAGAGCATCGATTACGCATGCTTGATCGAGCCCTGAAAACACCATCCGATAGACAGGTTGACGGATGCCCATTTCCCGAATCAACGTGGCCGTGTCGTGGGCAATCACATGCCCCTCCTGGTCATTATCTGTTGCGATCAGGATCCGGCCTTCACACTTTCGTAGATGGTCACGCAAGCACGCGAACGAATCAGGACGGTGTGGCTGACGTTTTGTTTCGGCGAACTCACCATCACGATACTCGATCGCCAAGTCTTTCAGATTCTGGGGGCTTTCGAGGAAGTGTCCAATGGTGGCGCAGATGTTGGCATGCAAGCCAATTTGTTCAAAGATGTTGTAAAGCGTACGAAGCTTACCTGGGGCCTCAATGATGACAAGGTCTCGACTCATCAAGGACGCATTCTCAGGGTTAGATCGTCATCAACCTGGTTTGACTCTACGATGTTCTTCATGAACAGGCTGCCACCAACCAAAGTACTTGCCAATGGAACCGCCGTATGAGATTGAAAAGGCTTTGCCAGATCGAGCTTCTCATCGATGAAGTCCTTCATTTTTCCAAAGCCTCGCGCAAAAAAAACTGATGCCGCTGACAACGCCGGACCAGCGACCATCGCAGCGAAT
>CAMLDH010000403.1 GCA_946478765.1 uncultured Oxalobacteraceae bacterium
CTTTTCAATTCACCGCAGTAAATTCGAGACGTGCATTGCGGTGTGATGCGGGGCAGCGGCCCGCATCGGTTATTTTTTCACTTTGACCGGCCGTTGCCAGCCGTCGATCGTGATCTGCCGCGCACGCGACACGGTGAGCTTGCCGGCCGGCGCATCCTTGGTGAGCGTCGTGCCCGCGCCGAGCGTGGCGCCTTTGCCGACGGTGACCGGCGCCACCAGTTGCGTATCGCTGCCGATGAAGGCGTCGTCTTCGATGACGGTGCGGAATTTGTTGGCGCCGTCGTAGTTGCAGGTAATCGTGCCGGCGCCGATGTTGACGCGTGAACCGATGTCCGCGTCGCCGATGTACGCCAGATGATTGGCCTTGCTGTGCGCGGCGATCCGGGTGTTCTTGACCTCGACGAAATTGCCGATATGGACGTCTTCCGCGAGTTCGGTGCCGGGACGCAGCCGCGCATAGGGACCGACCACGGCGGCGGCGCCGACGATCGCGTCTTCAATGTGGCAAAACGGTTTGATGCCGGCGCCTTTGCCGATGCGCGCATTGACGATCACGCAATGCGCGCCGATGGCAACGCCATCTTCCAGCGTCACGTCCCCTTCGAATACGCAGCCGACATCGATGCTGACATCGCGTCCGCAGGTCAGGCTGCCGCGCACATCGAGGCGCGCCGGGTCGGCCAGGGTGACGCCTTGCTCCAGCAATGCATCGGCGAGATTGCGTTGATAAATGCGTTCCAGTTCGGCCAGTTGCACCTTGCTGTTGACGCCCAGGGTTTCCCAGATGGCGGCCGGTTGCGCGGACACGACCGGCACGCGGTCGGCGACTGCGCGCGCCACGATATCGGTCAGATAATATTCGCGCTGCGCATTGTTGTTGGAAAGCGTCGCCAGCCAATCTTTCAGTTTCGCAGTGGGTACGACCATGATGCCGGTATTGATTTCGCGGATCGCGCGTTCGGCATCGCTCGCATCTTTTTGTTCCACGATCCGGACAATCTCGCCGTGTTCGCGCACGATGCGGCCGTAGCCGGCCGGATTTTCCATTTCCACCGTGAGTATCGCCAACTTTTCTTTACCTGCAATGTCCAACAGGGCTTGCAAGGAGCCGGCGGCGGTCAACGGCACATCGCCGTACAACACCAGTGTCGGCGCGTCATCATCGAGGTGCGGTATGGCTTGCATCACGGCATGACCGGTCCCCAGTTGCGGCTCTTGCCGCGCAAATGAGAGATCGGGCGCTTGCAGCAATTCCGGCACCATGTCGCCGCCGTGCCCATAAATTACGCATAATCGGGTCGGCGACAATGCACGTGCGGTGGCAATCACATGCGCCAGCAGCGGCTTGCCGGCCAGCGGATGCAAGACTTTCGGCAACGCGGACTGCATGCGCTTTCCCATGCCTGCTGCGAGAATGACGATATTCATAGATATTCCGGATTCTTGAGGAACAGGTGGGTGCGCCGCTCGGGCGGCACGCTAGGCTGTTCCCAACATATTGAGGTGCAAAATTTTATCATGCGAGCATTCCGCGCCATTGCGATCAAAACCGCGCTGACTTTCACTGTACTGTTGCTGGTCGGCTGCAGCGCGGTCCGGCTCGGCTATAACCACGGCGAAAGCCTGACCTATTGGTGGTTGAACCGCTACATCGATGTCGGCGCCGATCAACAAGCCGGGGTCAAAAAAGATATTGAAAAGCTGTTTGCGTGGCATCGCCAGACCCAACTGCAGGATTACGTGCAGTTGCTAAAGCTCGTTCAAAAACAGGTGCAGCACAACGTCAGCGCACCGGAAGTGCTGGCGGATTATGACGAAGTCAAAAAGCGCGCCGTATTGGTGGTCGACCAAGCCTTGCCTGACCTGGCCGATCTGGCGCTGGCGCTGCGGCCGCAACAGATCGCGCGCCTCGAAAAGAAGTTCGCCGCCAACAATGATGACTATCGTAAGGATTATCTGCGCGGGGACCTTGAGCAGCGTCAGCGCTTTCGCTTCAAGAAAGTCATGGAGCAGGCCGAATACTGGTTCGGCGATTTCAGCCGCGAGCAGGAAGCGCTGATACGCCGCGCGTCCGACGCACGGCCGCTGGACAACGGCCTGTGGCTGGCGGACCGCATGCATCGGCAGCGGGAAATGATCGCGGTATTGAAGAAAATCCAGACGCAGAAGCCGAATCGCGATGCGGCCATGTTGTTACTGAAAGATTACGCGGTACTGGTCTTCGAGCGCACCGGCATGGCCGAGCATGAACCGTTTTTCAATGCGTCCAAGGAGGGCATGGCCAGCATGGCGGCGGTGATCGTCAATAGCGCGACCCCGGCGCAAAAGACGCACGCCATCCGGACACTGCAGCAATGGATCGATAACTTCAATACGCTGGCGGCAGAAAGCGCCTGAACGCGATCTTCAGGGGCACTTGATAACGCTTTCAATAGCGCTGCCAGAATCCGCCTGA
This sequence comes from uncultured Oxalobacteraceae bacterium, assembly GCA_946478765.1. Next base: position 2,456 of record CAMLDH010000403.1, read on the forward strand.
AAAATGCCAGCGGGAACCGCGCCTGACCCAATGGCCGGGCGCCCAGAAGTAGCCGGGGCGGACACCGGCCCAGTGTCCCGGCGCCCATGCATAACGGCCGCGGTTCCAGCGCCAGTAGCCGGAAATCCAGATATGGGTGGGGCTGGGCGGCGCCGTCACCACGTCAACCTGCGGCGCGGGCGGCGCAACGTTCACCACCTGCGGCGCCGCTTCGCTCGCAGGCGCATCGATCGAGACCCAGCGCCCGGGATGATAGCGCCAGTAGCCGCCGCTCTCGCTCCAATACGCTTGCTGATACACCATGCTCTGACGCGGTTGCTCCCAATGTCCGCGCGTCCATACATAGGTGCTGCCATTCGATTTCCAGTGTCCGGGAATCCAGTACGACTCGGCATTGGGCGCGACCGGAATTTCCTCGACCAGTGGCGCTGGCGGCGGTGTGGACAGGCGGGTTTCGCTATGCGAGTGACGTTCTTGCGTGGCGCAACCGGTCAGCAGGAGCGCGGCGGCGGAAAGCGCGAAGACGAAATGGCGGCGGTTCATGGATATGTTCCAATGGGAGATAGACTATTAAAGCGAGGGCGGGGGGATATGGCGAGCAAGCTTACAAAAGGTTGCAAATTCGCTTTGCTCCCCGCTTGCGGGAGCATAGGTATCTACACATCTTTGCAAAGAGCCCAGGGAAAACTCTCTCTCTCTCTCTCTCTCCCGCAGGCGGGCTACTCTATGCACATATCTTTGCAACATGCGTTCGAGGGCGGGTGTCGGTGGTTGACCTTG
>CAMLDH010000404.1 GCA_946478765.1 uncultured Oxalobacteraceae bacterium
CGGCGACTTGTAGCTGATGATGCCGGGATAGCGGATGCTGCGCACGTCGACGCCGAATTTCGCGAAATAGTATTCGCACAGACGCTCGCCGGCCTGCTTGCTGATGCCGTAAATCGTGGTCGGGTCCATCACTGCCAATTGCGGCGTATCGACAGCCGGCGTATGCGGACCGAACGCGGCAATCGATGACGGCCAGAACACGCGCAAGGGCTTGCCCGCTTCGCCGCGTTCGCGCGCGATTTCGAGAATGTTCAGCAAGCCGTTCATATTGAGCGTCCACGCCTTCAACGGCGCCTGCTCGCCGGTCACCGACAATAACGCCGCCAGTTGATATACCTGCGTCACGTGATAGCTGTCGATGAGGTGACTGACCCAATTGCTATCGAGCACATCCACCGTTTCATAACAGGCCGCGCCATACAGACTGCGCGGCCCGATATCCGCGGCGATCACATTATTCGCGCCGTGTTTTTCAGTCAACGCTTCGACCAGTTCGCTACCGATTTGGCCATTGGCGCCAATCACCAGAATTCGTTCCATCGTCTCACCCCTTTATTTTTTTAACAAACCGAGTTCGCATCCAGCCTGTGCGAATGCATCCAACGCGCGATCCAGTTGTTCCGTCGTATGTGCCGCCGACAATTGCACCCGTACCCGCGCCTGCCCCATCGGCACCACCGGATAAAAAAAGCCGGTGACCAGAATGCCCAGTTCATACAAGCGCTGCGCAAATTGTTGCGCGACCGGCGCATCGAACAACATCACCGGCACCACCGGATGGGTACCGGGCTTGATCGTGAAACCGAGCTGCGTAATCGCGCGGCGGAAATGCGCCGTGTTCGCATGCAGGCGGTCGCGCAGCTCGGTGGACGACGACAGCCGTTCCAGCACCGACAGCGAAGCGCCGGCAATCGACGGCGCCAGCGTATTGGAAAACAGGTAAGGCCGCGATTTCTGGCGCAGCGTCTGGATCACTTCGCGCCGGGCTGCGGTGAAGCCGCCCATGGCGCCGCCCAGTGCCTTGCCGAGCGTGCCGGTGATGATGTCGATGCGGCCCATCACGCCGTGATGCTCGTGCGTGCCGCGGCCGGTGGCGCCCATGAAACCGGATGCATGACATTCGTCGATCATCACCAAAGCGCCATAGCGATCCGCCAAGTCGCAAATCCTGTCGAGTTGCGCGATCGTGCCATCCATCGAAAACACGCCATCGGTAACAATGACCTTGTGGCGTTTTCCTGCTGCGGCCTGCAACTGCACTTCGAGGTCGGCCATGTCATTGTGCTGATAGCGATAGCGTGCCGCCTTGCACAGACGAATGCCGTCGATGATCGACGCATGGTTCAGCGCATCGGAAATGATCGCGTCCTGCTCGTCAAACAAGGGCTCGAATACGCCGCCGTTGGCATCGAATGCCGCCGCGTACAGAATGGTGTCTTCCATCCCCAAGAATTCGGATAGCGCGCGCTCCAGTTGCTTATGCACCGTTTGCGTGCCGCAAATGAAACGCACCGACGACAGGCCGTAACCGTATTTTTCGGTCGCATCGATGGCCGCTTGCACCATCGATTCATCGCCGGACAGGCCAAGATAATTATTGGCGCACAGGTTGATCAGCGTACGGCCGTCGTCGCATACCACTTGCGCGCCCTGGCGGGAGGCGATCACGCGCTCCGGCTTGTAGAGACCTTGCTCGCGCAACGCGTTCAAATTGGCATCCAGCCCGGTGAAAAAACGTTCCTTCAGATTTGTTGCCGTCATTGCAATTCCTTGTGTGTATCTCAAATCGGCCGGCGGACAAGTTGTTGAGCCGGAGAACAATCCAATATCTATGCCGCACTCCATCTGTTACGATGCAATTTCCAGCAAAGATCAATAAATCCATTATTTAGAACTTAAGTTCAATATACTGGATATTAGAGATCTCCATTAAACTTTGCAAGCATCTTTCATGAAAAAACCAAGTGCCCCCGTTACCCCGCCCGAAGTCGGCGCCACGCTTCAGAAGCTGCGCTTGAAACGCGGCCTGACGCTGGAAGATTTGTCGCGCGCCGCCGGCGTGTCGAAGTCGATGCTGTCGCAAATCGAGCGAGAAAAGGCCAATCCGACCATCGCGGTCGCATGGCGCCTGGCCAATGCGCTTGGCATCGGCATCGAGGAACTGCTGGCGGGTGAAGCGCAGGAAGCCGAGGCAATCCACATCCTGGAACCGCACGAAACCCCTACCCTGCCCGGCAACCATGCCGGTTATATGCTGCGAATTCTGGGGCCGATGGAGTTGGCGGGGAAATATGAATGGTATGAGCTGACGCTAGCGCCGGAAGGTGCACTGGTCTCCAATTCACATGATCCCGGCACCATGGAATACCTGACGCTGCTACACGGCGCAGTAGAAGTCGAAGTGGACGGCACCAAGAAAAAACTGAAGACAGGCGGCACCGCACGCTATCAGGCGGACAAGAACCATGCGATTCGCAATATCGGCAAAGCCGAGGCCAAGGCCTTGCTGGTCGTGATCCACCGGTAATCGGCATGGAGGGCAGTCCAAATGGGCCGCTCCCCTGCCACACCACCCGGCATGCGGGTCCGCACCGGGCGGTTCGAGCAGTTGAGGTCAAGACAGGCCAGGCACGTCCAGTCGGTCGAAATAGCTGAGAGTCAGCACTGTTTTTCAGTAGCCTGTCACTATTGCGTCACTACTTCACTAATTTCGACCGGCACATCGCTCCTGCAACCGTCGCAGGCGTCCTTCCCGCACCGGCTGGTCGACAATGGCATCCGTCCTCATCCGCGGACGGGAACATTGACCAGAGAATCCAATCAAACTATTAATAATTTTCATGAAACGCCGAATAGCCCATGGACAAGGCACGTCATCACGAATTCAATCTTGATCGGATTAACCGCCTTATTTCCGATCTGGAGCAGGAATTGGCGAATGCACCCGCAGACACTCCCCATCTGCAAGATTTGCGAGAAGAAATCGAAACGCTCAAGAAGGTGCTCCAGTCACCCGAGACCAGACATGGATGGATCGAAGACGGATTGCATTCCATCCAGACGTCGCTGCGCAACATGACGGCAACGGTAGAAGGGGAAGTGTTGAAGGATAGTCCGTATATTGCCGAAATCGGGCGCATATTGGGTATGGTGTAGTGGCGCAACGCGCCACCTTTGCTGCCTATGTCCGCACCTATATATTTGTATGGACCACGCTACAGCCGCTCCTGATGC
>CAMLDH010000405.1 GCA_946478765.1 uncultured Oxalobacteraceae bacterium
ATTCCAACTGATGCAAGGAAAGATCGCCGATATGTATTCGACCATGATGGCATGCAAAGCCTACGTCTATGCAGTCGGCCAGGCGTGCGACCGCGCCCGGACGCCGGATGCGGTGCGCGCGATCCGCAAGGATGCGGCCGGCGCGATCCTGTACTCGGCGGAAAAAGCCACCTGGATGGCCGGTGAAACGATCCAGGCGCTGGGCGGCAATGGCTATATCAACGAGTATCCGGCGGGACGCCTGTGGCGCGACGCCAAGCTGTATGAAATCGGCGCCGGCACCAGTGAAATCCGGCGCATGCTGATCGGGCGCGAATTGTTTGCCGAGACCAAATAAAAGAAGAGGTTGATCCGCAACGAGTGTTTTTACCGTAGCGCATTTATTGGATCGCAGCGTACTATTCACCATGACCTCACTTCACATCACGACACCGCTCCTCCGGCACGGCCCGCTATCGAGTGCGCTTGACAAGCAGGTATTGCTGAAAATGGAAAACCTGCAGCCGTCAGGTTCGTTCAAGCTGCGCGGCATCGGCCTGATGTGCACGCGCGCCGTTGCCGGCGGCGCCACGCATCTGGTGTGCCCATCCGGCGGCAACGCCGGATTTGCGGCCGCGGTGGCCGGCGTTGCATTGCAGGTCGCTACCACGATCGTGGTTCCCGAAACCACGCCTGAATCGGTGCGGCAACAAATTCGTGAGATCGGCGCTGCCGTGATCGTGTACGGCAAGGTCTGGGATGAATCCAACCAGGAAGCGCTGCGCCTGTGCACGATGGCGGGCGCGGTGTATGTACCGCCGTTCGATCATCCCGATATCTGGGATGGCAATGCGACCTTGATCGATGAAGCAGCCGCGCAAAGCCAGGCGATGCAAACACCTTTCGATGTCGTGATTTGTTCGGTCGGCGGTGGCGGTTTGATGAGTGGCGTGTTGCAAGGCTTGCACCGCAACGGCTTGGCGCAGGTGCCGCTGATCGCAGTCGAAACCGAAGGCGCGGCATCCTTGCATGGCGCAATCCGCGCCGGTCAATTGATCGCCTTGCCGGCGATTGCCTCGATCGCCACGACACTGGGCGCCACGCGTGTGGCGCAACAGGCATTCGATTGGACGCGCCGTCACACGGTCCACAGCATCACGGTCAGCGACGCGCAAGCGGTCGAGGCCTGCCTGGAATTTGCGGATGACATGCGCGTGTTGGTGGAGCCTGCATGCGGCGCGGCACTGGCAGTGGCCTACCGGAATTTACCGGTACTGGCGCAGTTCGAGCAGCCGTTGATCGTGGTATGCGGCGGCATCGGCACGGATTTGGCGAAACTGGCGGCGTGGAAAGCCCAATTCGGATTGTAATCGTATGCCGCACACCGCCTTCCCCAAGCTTCTGTCCTCGCAGATCGCGTTCGATACCGCGCGCACCATCCTCGATGGTTTCGACAAGCATTACCGCTTGTTCCGCGAGGCGAGCCGCGATGCGAAACGCTACTTCGAGGAAAGCGACTGGATATCCGCGCAAGTCCATGCCAGGGAACGCATCGCTTTCTATGACACGCGCGTGCAGGAATGCGTGCAGGCGCTGGAAGACGAATACGATCAGGAAGACCTGACCGACGACGTATGGCGCGAAGTCAAACTGCATTACATCGGCTTGCTGACCGATCACAAGCAGCCGGAACTGGCGGAAACGTTTTTCAATTCGGTCTGCTGCAATATCCTGCATCGCGCGTATTTTCACAATGACTTCATCTTCGTGCGGCCGGCGGTGTCGACCGAATACATCGACACCGAAGAGGCGGCGCCGACCTATCGCGTGTATTACCCGGGCAAAGACGGCTTGCATATGGCGTTGAAGCGCATCATCACCAATTTCCAGCTCAAATGTCCATTCGCCGATCTCGACCGCGACATCGGTTTTGTCGAAGAGCGCTTGACCGAGATATTCGGCTCGGATTTGCTGGAGCCGAATCATCAGATCCAGGTGCTGGCCAGCCTGTTCTACCGCAACAAGGGCGCGTACATCGTTGGCAAGGGCATCAACGGCAACCGCGAATATCCCTTCGTGTTGCCGATCCTGCATAACCGCAAGGGCGACCTGATTCTCGATACGGTGCTGTTCGATCCGAAATTGATCACGGTGCTGTTTTCATTCACGCGTGCCTATTTCATGGTCGACATGGAAGTGCCGTCCGCTTATGTGCAATTCCTGCGCACGCTGATGCCGAACAAGCCGCGCAGCGAGATCTATACGATCCTCGGTTTGCAAAAGCTGGGCAAGGCGCTGTTTTACCGCGACTTCCTGCGCCACCTGAAACACTCGTCCGATCGCTTCGAAGCGGCGCCCGGCATTCGCGGCCTGGTGATGGTGGTGTTTGCGCTGCCGTCGTTTCCGTATGTATTCAAGGTCATCAAGGATTTTTTTCCGGCGCCGAAAGAAACCACGCGCGCGATCGTGAAAGAAAAGTATGTGCTGGTGAAAAACCATGACCGCGTCGGCCGCATGGCCGATACGCTCGAATATTCGAATGTCGCATTTCCGCGCGCACGCTTTTCGGAAGAATTGCTGGCCGACCTGAAAGAAGTGGCGCCCTCGATTGTCGAAGAAGAGGGTAATGAAATCGTGATCAAGCATGTGTATATCGAGCGTCGCATGATGCCGCTCAACATCTGGCTGACCAATGCCGAAAAACGCGGCGATGAAGCGGCGGTCGAGCATGGCATCAAGGAATACGGCAATGCGATCAAGGAACTGGTCGGCGTCAATATTTTTCCGGGCGACATGCTGTATAAAAACTTTGGCGTGACGCGTCACGGCCGCGTGGTGTTTTACGATTACGACGAGATCGAATACATCACCGATTGTAATTTCCGCAAGATTCCTGTGCCGCACAACGCAGAAGAGGAGATGGCGGCGGAACCGTGGTACCCGATCGCCAGGAACGACGTATTCCCGGAACAGCTCGGCACTTTCCTGCTCGGCAATCCGACCGTGAAAAAGTATTTCATGAAGCACCATGCGGACCTGCTCACGCCGGAATTCTGGCAGGCACGCAAGCAACGGATACGCGAAGGCTATATCGATGACGTCTTCCCGTATCCGCAGGAATTACGTTTCAGTTATCAGGCAAATTTGGCAATCCCGTCCGCGCAAGCGGCTTAGCGCGTCTACATAAATGCGCCTGACTAAATACCGACGCAAAATCAAGTGTGAATGCGTATCGACAAAAGCAGAAAAATG
>CAMLDH010000406.1 GCA_946478765.1 uncultured Oxalobacteraceae bacterium
CTTGTTTGTTGTTGTGTCTGATGTCGAGGGTTTTCGTTACTTGTCGCTGTCCTTGCCGAGGCGCGGCAATGCAACCGACGGGTTTGCTGTCAGCAAGCCGGCCTTGCCGTAGATGCCTAGCTTCTGGCGCGTGTCGGTGATATCCAGGTTGCGCATCGTCAGTTGCCCGATGCGGTCTTGCGGCGTGAACGCGCCTTCGCCTTTTTCCATTGTCAGCCGTTCCGGCTGGTAGGTCAGGTTGGCCGATTCGGTATTCAGGATCGAGTAATCGTTGCCGCGCCGCAGTTCCAGCGTGACTTCGCCGGTGATCGCGCGCGCGACCCACCGCTGCGACGCTTCGCGCAGCATGATCGCTTGCGGATCGAACCAGCGGCCCTGGTACAGCAGGCGTCCGAGCTTGCGGCCGTTGTCGCGATACTGCTCGATCGTGTCTTCGTTGTGGATGCCGGTGACCATGCGTTCGTAGGCAATGAACAGGAGCGCCAGCCCCGGTGCTTCGTAGATGCCGCGGCTCTTCGCTTCGATAATACGGTTTTCGATCTGGTCGCTCATGCCGAGACCATGACGGCCGCCGATGCGATTTGCTTCCATCAGCAAATCGACCGGGTTCGCATACACGATGCCGTTCAACGCGACCGGACGTCCTTCCTCGAAACGGATGCTGACTTCCTCGTGCTTGACCTCGACGTCGTCGCGCCAGAATGCCACGCCCATGATCGGCTCGACGATCTTCATGCCGCTGTTCAGGTGCTCGAGATCTTTCGCTTCATGCGTCGCGCCCAGCATGTTGGAGTCGGTCGAATACGCCTTCTCGACCGACATCTTGTAGTCGAAACCGGACTTGATCATGAACTCCGACATTTCCTTGCGGCCGCCGAGTTCCTGGATGAAGCGGTCATCGAGCCAGGGTTTGTAGATTCTCAGCGCCGGATTCACCAGCAAACCGTAACGATAGAAACGTTCGATGTCGTTGCCCTTGAACGTGCTGCCGTCGCCCCAGATGTCGACCTGGTCTTCGGCCATCGCGGCAACCAGCATCGTGCCGGTCACGGCGCGGCCCAGCGGCGTCGTGTTGAAATAGGTGACGCCGGCGGTCGAAATGTGGAACGCGCCGCTTTGCAGAGCAGCAATGCCTTCTGCAACCAGTTGTTCGCGGCAATCGATCAGGCGTGCCTGTTCCGCGCCGTACAGCTTGGCTTTTTGCGGGATCGCGTTGTAGTCAGCTTCGTCGGGCTGGCCCAGATTCGCAGTGTACGCGTATGGAATCGCGCCCTTCTGGCGCATCCAGTGCAGCGCTGCGCTGGTGTCGAGCCCGCCGGAAAAGGCGATGCCCACTTTTTGGTTGACGGGAACGGACTGGAGTATGGTCGACATGATTTTTGCTTTGCTTGCTGGAATTGTGATTGGATAAGAGGATGGGGTAACTAAGTGACTGGCCGGATTAATTGAGCTTGCCAAGGACCAGGTATTCGAGTAGCGCTTTCTGCACATGCAATCGGTTTTCGGCTTCATCCCACACTACCGATTGCGGGCCGTCGATCACTTCGGCGCCAACTTCCTCGCCGCGGTGCGCAGGCAGACAGTGCATGAACAGCGCATTGGGCTTGGCGCGCTTCATCTTGGCGCCATCGACGATCCAGCCGTCGAATGCTTTCAAGCGTGCCCCGTTTTCTTCTTCATAGCCCATGCTGGTCCACACATCGGTCGTGACCAGATCGGTGTCCACACAGGCATCCGACGGATTGGAAAATACGGTGTAGCGCGTGTTATCGGCGGCGACCAGTTTCGGATCGATGTCGTAGCCCTTGGGCGTCGATACGTTGACATGAAAGCCGAATACTTGCGCCGCCTGCAGCCATGAATACAGCATGTTGTTGGCGTCGCCGATCCAGGCGACCGTCTTCCCGGTAATCGAGCCGCGATGCTCGATATAGGTGAACACGTCGGCCAGTACCTGGCATGGATGGTGTTCATTGGTCAGGCCGTTGATGACCGGTACGCGCGAGTTGGCGGCGAAACGATCGATGATGTCCTGGCCGAAGGTACGGATCATGATGATGTCGCACATGCGCGACATCACTTGCGCGGCGTCTTCGACCGGCTCGCCGCGCCCCAGTTGACTGTCGCGCGTGTTCAGGTAAATTGCCGCGCCGCCGAGTTGGTGCATGCCGGCTTCGAACGACAAGCGGGTGCGCGTGGAATTCTTTTCGAACACCATGACCAGCGTGCGATCGAGCAGCGGATGGTGCGGCTCGTAATTCTTGAACTTGCGCTTGATGATGCGCGAACGTTCGATCACATACTCGAACTCATCAAGCGTAAAGTCAGAAAACTGCAGAAAGTGTTTGATTGCCATAAATGAAAACGGCGGCAAGGGGCGCCTGCCGCCGAAGTTTGTAACCTGTTCAATTATAAGGGATTTTCTACTAAAAGCCAGCGCAAACGCCGGGCCGCCGAAGGGTATTGGAGCCTATCCCTGCTGGGATAGGCTCAATACAGTTTTTGCGACGCTTCATGCACTAATTGTTGATATAACGCATGGCGCATTACGGCAATCCGGCCCGCTTCGACTGCCGAGAGGATCGCGCAAGAAGGTTCATTCAGGTGGTGGCAATTGTAGAATTTGCAGTGGCCCAGATGCGGCGCAAATTCGGGAAATGCGCGTTCCAGCATCCCTTCGGACAGGTGATACAGGCCGAATTCCTGAAAGCCGGGCGAGTCGATGATCGCGGTATCCCGGTCGACCGCATACAGCCGGGTGAAGGTGGTGGTGTGCTTGCCGGTGTCGAGCGCGGCGGAAATCTCACGCGTGGCGATGTCGGCGTCCGGCACCAGTAGGTTGATCAGCGACGATTTCCCCATGCCGGATTGGCCGATCAGAATCGAGGATTCCCCGCGCATCAAAGGCATCAGTGCAGCGCACGTTGCTTCCGGCGCGGTGCGGGCCGATACCTCGTGCACCGGATAACCGAGCCCGGCATACAAGGCCAGACGCTCGCGTGTCCTGGGCAAGGATGCGGTGACATCGATTTTGTTGAGTACGATGTGGGCAGCGATGCCGGCCGCATCTGCCGCGACCAGCGAGCGCGACACCAGGTCGTCGGAAAAGCTCGGTTCGGTTGCCACGACGATGAACAGTTGGGTGACATTGGCGGCCAGCAGCTTCGACTTGTATTGATCGGAGCGGTACAGCAGTGTCTTGCGCTCGGTGATCGATTCG
>CAMLDH010000407.1 GCA_946478765.1 uncultured Oxalobacteraceae bacterium
AGCTTGCTCGCGCCACCGACCTATGGATTCCCGCCTGCGCGGGAATGACGGGGAAGCTGACTGTCCGCGCTCAAACGCAAGCGCCCGCCCGCAACCGGCATCATTGAAAACGCCCCCCTCCCATCTTCGACGGTAGAACTCTCTACCACCCATCACAAGTGCGCAGGACATTGAATATTCCGCGATTGGGCGGGCGGTAACGCTCGTTCGCCAGAATGTGTAACGGAATGTATTTTTGTTGAACCAAAAGAATTAAGTTTCCTCTGATCTTTTATTTTCAAGCAATGTGTAAAAGAAATTTATTGCAACGTCGAAAAATAAGGGTGAAAGCAGATCATGCAATCAGAAAAAAGGATTTCAATTGCCGGCTTTTTAGTGAGCCAAACGACCTCTCATGGTTTGGCACAGCATCTGTTGGGGGAGTTGCAGAGCAAAAATAAGGTGGCGTTGTTTTTTGCGAATACAAATTTCATTGTGCAATGCCGAAGTCAATTGCACCGCATGCGTGATGATTCCGTCATCGTCGTCAATGATGGTGTGGGGATGGATATTGCTGCTCTGTTGATTCAACGAAGCCGTTTTGAAGAAAATTTAAATGGCACTGATTTCACGCCGTATTTTTTTAATCAATCTGCCAAGCCGCTGCGCGTCTTCTTGTTGGGTGGGACGCCCGACGTTTTGCAAAAAGCTGCGGATTATGCCCGCCACCAGCTAGGACAACAAATTGTCGGCGTCTGTGATGGGTATGAAGACATTCAGAAAAAGCATCATTTAGTCGACACAATCAATCGAGCCAAACCAGAGGTCGTGCTGGTAGCGCTCGGCAATCCGATTCAGGAAGAATGGATTCTGGACAATCGCCACGCGCTCAATGCCGGTGTCGTGATTGGTGTCGGTGCATTGTTCAACTTTTGGGCCGGCGATAAGTCTCGGGCTCCGATGCTGATGCAAAGATGCCGGCTTGAATGGTTTTATCGTCTTTGCCTGGAGCCGCGGCGTTTATTGCGTCGCTACACGGTCGATATTGTCAGGTTCTTTTTGTACTGCCGTAAATATCGCGACGGCGATTCATCGGCGCGCAAAGCGTAATTTTCTGGTCGCCTGCTGATGCAGGTTTTGATTATTTTTTATGTGGCGGAGAAGAGAAAATGAAAGCGATGATTCTCGCAGCAGGCAAAGGCACACGGGTTCGTCCCTTGACCTACGATTTACCCAAGCCGATGATTCCGATTCTGGGTAAGCCGGTGATGGCATATCTGGTGGAGCATCTTGCCAAGTTTGGGGTTCGCGACATCATGATCAACGTGAGTCACTTGCACGAGAAGATCGAAGAATACTTCGGTGAGGGTGACCAATTCGGGGTCCAGATCGGTTATTCCTTTGAAGGCTACGTCAACGACCATGGCGAGGTCGTGCCGCAACCGATCGGCTCTGCCGGCGGAATGAAGAAGATTCAGGACTTCGGCGGGTTTTTTGATGAAACGACCATCGTCTTGTGCGGCGATGCATTGATCGATCTCGACCTGAAATCAGCACTGTTCGAACACAAGCGCAAGGGCGCATTGGCCAGTGTCATCACAAAGGAGGTGCCGTGGGACAAGGTGTCCAATTACGGCGTGGTGGTCACGGACGAGGATGGCAAAGTGCTTTCGTTTCAGGAAAAACCGGCACAGGAAGAGGCGCGCTCGAATTTTGCCAGTACCGGCATCTATATCTTTGAGCCGCAAGTGCTCGACCTGATCCCGGCCAACAAGGTATTCGATATCGGCGCCGATTTGTTTCCGTTGATGGTGGAACAAGGGCTGCCATTTTATGCGCAAAAGCGCTTTTATAACTGGATTGACATCGGTAGCGTGACTGACTTCTGGACCGTATCGCAAAGTGTGCTGATGGGCGAGGTGGCGCAAATGGATGTGCCTGGTCTGCAGATTGCTGACGGACTTTGGGTCGGCCTCAATACGCATATCGATTGGGAAGGCACGACCATCGAAGGGCCGGTGTACATCGGATCCGGCTGCCACATCGAGGCTGGCTGCCATATCGTCGGTCCGACCTGGATCGGACACGGTAGTCACATCTGCGCCGGAGCGCAGGTGATACGCAGCGTGTTGTTCGAATACACGCGCATCTCGCCCAATGTTCATTTAGACGAGAAGGTCGTATTCAAAGAGTACAGCGTAAATCGCGCCGGTGAGATGGCGCATGTTTCTGATTTCAGTAACAGTGAATGGGGCAATGCCCGCGACCGCCGCCACAAACGTCGGTTGAGCATCGGCCACAAGTTGGAAAAAGAAAAGGCGGCATAAAAATAGGCCGGATGGGCGGTTCAATGCTTCACCGCAGCCGTGACCTCAACCAACCTGGATTCCCGCCTGCGCGGGAATGACGAGAAGGCGGGCGGGAATCGCGACCTAAGCATTCCACCCCAGAATCCTTGTTTTCCGCATAGGCTTTATGCCTGCTCATCGTTGATCTCTTTCAGCCTGTTTTCCGTCATTCCCGCGAAGGCGGGAATCCAGGTTGGTTTCGGTTGCGGTGGTAACTGGATTCCCGCCTGCGCGGGAATGACGAGGGGGTGTCTCGGACTAACCTACTGTTGCATCCGGCGTTTGCCCCGTTATCTCCAACCAAAGGTCTTGCCACTGTGGATTACGTTCTTCTATCAAACCTAACTTCCAAGCTCTATTCCATTTCTTGAGTGCTTTTTCACGCGCAATGGCACTTTCCATCGTCTCGTGTTGTTCGTACCAAACGAGCGTTTTCACGCCGTGTTGTTGGGTAAAGCCTTCAACGACACCTTCCCGATGTTGCCAGATGCGCTGGACTAAATTGGCGGTGACGCCAATGTATAGCGTCCCATTTCGCTGACTGGCGAGTATGTAGACGGCCGGATTTTTCATTCTTTTTCCCCTTCAGCCAGATTCAACGCATTATCCCTTTTCTTTGTACGTCTTGAGTTGCTCAAGTAATTTTTCCGGGCTGAACTGCGTGTAGTCCTTGTTGATCTCCAAGCTCACGACCGACGCTAGTCTCGGGTCGAGCAGTTTTCGCAACATGCCAAGAAATTGAGGAGACACCACCATCTTGCCCCTTGCAATGCTGCTGTATACAGATACTTTGCAACATGCGTTCGAGGGCGGGTGTCAGTGGTTGACTTTGCTGTACACCACCCCGTCGTCCTCGCGAAGGCGGGGACCCATAAGTCCGGTAC
>CAMLDH010000408.1 GCA_946478765.1 uncultured Oxalobacteraceae bacterium
TCGCCTGCAAGGTCAGATGCATGCTAATACGCGCCAATACCTCTTCGGTGTGAAACGGCTTGGTGACATAGTCGACGGCGCCCACCTTGTAACCGGTGATCTTGTCGCCGATGTCGGACAAGGCGGTCATGAAAATCACCGGGATGTCTTTCGTGCCATGAATGGACTTCAGGCGGCGGCATGTTTCGAAGCCGTCCATTCCGGGCATCATTACATCGAGCAGAATCAGGTCCGGCTGCCCGAATTGTGCACGAGCGATTCCCTCTTCGCCATCCTGTGCAACCATCACCGAAAAGCCGTGATTTACGAGGTGATCAGCCAGCACGGATACATTAACCGGTGTGTCATCCACAATCAGGATGGTAGAACTTGTCGCATGCGACTTAGTAGCGGTATCCATGATGCAAATCCATTATTGGAATAAATCTTTGACAATAAAAAATACAGGATAGTGCACTTCATTTTCAATAAATCGACGCATGCTCATGAAACCTCTTTGCTTTCCAGATACCGTTTCGCCAGATTCAGGATGGCCTTGGACTGGTATCCCTTGGCCAATACGCGCAATTGGTTGGCGAATGGCCGGTAGCGCTCGTCGAGTTCCTCCAGACGACTTGTCCAGCGCACAATGTCCTGCATGTTTCCCAGCCGCGCCAGACGGTACAGTTCCTCGATCTCCTCTTCCGGCGGCGGCACCACCAGTTGATCCGTCTCCTTGTCTTCCAAAGCCGGCTCGCCCTGCGGCAATTCGTAAATCAGGTCCAGCTGCAACAACTTGGCGATGTGCGCCAGCAGGCTGCCATAGTCGACCGGTTTCGGTAAAAAGGCGTTCACGCCCGCCATCAGGCTCTGTTCCTGGTCGCTGCTGGAAGCACTGGCGGAAAGCGCGACGACCGGCACGTTCTTGAGCGCCGGCAGCGTGCGCAGGCGGCGCGTGGTTTCCAGCCCGTCCATGCCCGGCATGACAATATCCATCAGGATCAGATCCGGCTGCAGGGCTTGCGCCTGCTCCAGTCCCATCTCCCCGTTCGCCGCTTCGCTCATCTCGAAGCCGATCTGGCTCAGCATGTCGACTGCCACAGCCCGGTTCTCGGCGATATCGTCGACCACCAGTATTTTTTTGCGCGGCCCCTGGTAACCGGCAACGCTCGGGGCACGAGCCGCCCCTGCTTTCGACACGCTCACCGGCAGAGCCAGCGCGAACCAGAATGTGCTGCCTTCGCCGACCCGGCTCTCGACCTTGATGTCGCCCCCCATCAGCCGCACGAATTGACGGCTGATGGTGAGGCCGAGACCGGTTCCGCCAAGCCGATGCTGCCCTTCGCCCACCTGCTCGAACGGCTTAAAGATGATGTCCAACTGATCCGCGCCGATGCCGATGCCGGTGTCTTGCACCTCGAAACGTATCCGGCCCTCGTCCGCCATGCTCACGCACAGCCGGACCAAGCCGCGGTCGGTGAATTTGACGGCATTGGACAAGAGGTTGAGCAGCACCTGGCGCAACCGTTTCTCGTCGGCCAGAACACAGGCGGGCAAGTCCGACGCCAGGTGGCAGATGAAGTCCAGGTTCTTCTGCACCGCCTTCACCTCGATCATCTCGGCAATGAGGCGCAGGAATCGGGTGAACTGGATGTCCGTCACGTAGAGTTCGAGCTTGCCGGCTTCGATCTTGGCGAAATCGAGGATATTGTTAATCAGCGTCAGCAGGTGTTCGCCGCTTTGCCGGATCACGTTCACCCCCGCCAGTTGCCGTTCGCCCAGCGTCTTGTCGTGCTGCAGGATCTGCGCGTAGCCGAGAATGCCATTGAGCGGCGTGCGCAGTTCATGGCTCATGTTGGCCAGGAACGCGCTCTTGGCCCGATTGGCCGTCTCCGCAGCATTCCTGGCGCGCTGCGCTTCCGCAAATACCGTTTCCAAATGCGCAATGGTCTCGGCCAAGCGCTGCGTCATGATGTTGATATTGGTTGCGAGGACACCGATTTCGTCGCCCGACTCGACCGCGGCGCGCGACGAAAGATTGCCGGCCGTAACCCGTTCGGCCACCTCGGTCAATCGGCGCACCGGGCCAACGATGCTGCGCCGGAACAGATAGGCCATGGCAATGCTGAAAACGACCGCCAGCAGCCCGCCTGCCACGGTTTGCAGGCGCGCATCGGCCAAGCTGGCGCGCGCGCGCGCCAAGTCGGTTTGCAACTGTGCCTGCTGGCGCTGCGTGATCTTTCCCAGCAGGCCGAGCAAGATTTCCGCCTGGGGAGTCACTTCGGTGCGGTACAGGTACAGGTCTTCATAGGCATGCTCGCCATTGAGAATGCTGATGATTTGCAAGGCCAGATCTGCAAATTGCGCCCGGTCGCGCGCAATTGCATCGAGCTTGACCCGCTGCTCGGCCGACAGCAGGTGACGCTTGCCGGACAGCGTGCGCCAGATCGCCGCATTGGTCGCCAATTGCGGGCCGTAGCCCAGTTTGAAATTGAGTTCTCCCGAAGCGCCATAAGCCATCAGGTTAGTGGCCATCGCATCGAACGAGGTTTGGAAACCCAGCAGATCAGCCAGCAATTCCCGGTTCTGCAGCGATATTTCACGCGTCTTCTGGATACCGATCATGACATCTATCTTGTCCAGAATCTGTATCCGCAGCGCCTGGATATCGACGCGTGCAATACGTAGCGCAGGCCGGTTCTTGAGCGGGTTATCGTGCAAATCGAACAGATGCGGCGGCAGCTTGGTCCAGTACGCATACGTTGCGCTCAACTCGGTCATCCATTTCACCTCGTCCTCAGGCCAGTTGCCGGACATGGCCTGCAACGCGGCAAGATCCTTTTCAAAAACCTGTCTGGCAATGTTGTACTGCTCGACGTCCAGCGGGTCGGATAGCACCAGATAGCCGCGCACATGCAGCTGCATTTTCAACAGGCTGGCCTGTGCTTGCACCGAGGCACGCGATGCCGGTACCCGCACGCCCTCCGTAAGATTGATGTCTACGGTGGCGTTGCGCCCTGCAACGAGGGCCAGTGTCACGACCAGCAGCGTGACAAGCGCCAATGCGCCGAAGCCTAGCGTGAGCCTGCGGCCGATGCCGAGCGGTTTCAGGTAGCATGTAAATGGTGCGAAAAATTCCTTGATAGGCACGTTATTCCGATAGGCACGTTATTCCGATTCGCATTAGAAATCACATTAATTTTTTTGCTTATACAGAG